>CAJMQR010000005.1 GCA_905215665.1 uncultured bacterium
TCCGCCATAACCAGCGTTGAAATGTCAAAATTGATGCAGAAGATGGCCGCAACCTTCCCCTCGTCGTCGCGGATATAGACAGAAGAAGATTTCAGCAGCTTCCCGTCGGGCGTGCGGGTCAGATAGCACAGATGATCCTCCGGAATACCGTCTGTCTTGCCGAGCTGCTCCAATACCACCTGTGAGGGGCCGTCGCCCAGCTTTCTGCCGGTGACGTGTCCGTTCTCAATGGCGCAGATGGAACGCTGTGTGCTGTGTTCGGAAATTTCGTGTACGACAACCTCACAATTGCTGCCAAACTGGGCTGCGACTCCTTTGGCGATATGCCGCAGAGCTTCCAGTTCGCTGTTCTTGAGCATATATCCGCTCCTCTCTGTTCCCTGCGGAAAGCCGCGGCTCCCCGCACATCTTTTTACAGATCTATCATAGCACATATTTGTGAGAAATCAATTCTTTTTCCAAAAATTTTTTTGGTTTTATAAAAATTTGTTTGACTTCTGGAATAGATATGCTAATATAAGAGTGTAACCGCGAAAGTGGTCAGGAATGAATTGAATATTAAATGGAGGGTACATCATGGATTTCGAAGCAATCAAAAAAGCCGCTGAAGGCTACCGTGCGGACATGAGCCGTTTCCTGCGTGCCATGATCGCCATTCCCAGTGAAAGCTGTGAAGAAAAAGGCGTCGTCATGTGCATCAAGGCCGAGATGGAAAAGCTTGGCTATGATAAGGTCGAGATCGACAAGCTCGGCAACGTCATCGGCTGGATGGGACACGGCAAAAAGATCATCGCCATTGACTCCCATATCGACACCGTAGGCATCGGTAACATTGAAAACTGGAAGTCCGATCCCTATAAGGGCTACGAAACGGACGACATTATCTACGGCCGCGGCGGTTCCGATCAGGAAGGCGGCATGGCCTCCGCTACATACGGCGCCAAGATCATGAAGGATTTGAACCTCATCCCCGAGGATTACCGGATCATGGTCGTCGGCTCCGTGCAGGAGGAAGACTGTGACGGTATGTGCTGGCAGTCCATTGTCAACGAATACTTTGACGGTCCGGAGGACGCCCGCAACCAGATCGAGTTTGTCATCTCCACCGAGCCGACCGACGGCGGCATCTACCGCGGCCATCGCGGCCGTATGGAAATCCGCGTGGATATGCACGGCGTGAGCTGCCATGGCTCCGCTCCCGAGCGCGGTGACAACGCCATTCACAAAATGGCCGAGGTCATTGAGAACGTGCGCGACCTCAACGAGAATCCCGCAGACGACAGCGTGGAAATCAAGGGTCTGGTCAAAATGCTCGATCCGAAATACAATCCCGAGCATTGGGAGGACGCCCGCTTCCTCGGCCGCGGCACCTGCACCACCTCTCAGATCTTCTACACCTCCCCCAGCCGCTGCGCCGTTGCGGACTCCTGCTCCATCTCCATCGACCGCCGCATGACCGCAGGCGAAACCTATCAGTCCTGCCTGAAGGAGATCGAAGATCTTCCCGCCTGCAAGAAGTATGCCAAGGATGTCAAGGTCTCCATGTATATGTATGACCGTCCCGCATGGACCGGCCATGTCTACGAGACCGAGTGCTTCTTCCCGACCTGGATCAACAAGGAATCTGCCGCCCATGTGCAGGCTCTGATCGACGCGCACCACGCGCTGTGGGGCGACAAGCGCCTGTACGCCGACGATACGGCGAAGGAAAAGCGCGAGGGCCGTCCGCTGACCGACAAGTGGACCTTCTCCACCAACGGCGTTTCCATTCAGGGCCGTTACGGGATCCCCTGCGTTGGCTTCGGCCCCGGCGCGGAATCTCAGGCGCATGCTCCCAACGAGATCACCTGGAAACAGGATCTGGTTGTCTGCGCCGCGCTGTACGCCGCTGTTCCCGGCCTCTATAAGCCGGAAAACAAGGACACCGAGGCAGTCTTCCGTCAGGAACTGACCGGCAACGATATTAAGTAAGTAAGCATCCGAACAACAGGGAGGGCCGCCCGGCCCTCCGACACAGAATTAACGGAGGAATTAAAATGAGCAAAACTGTAGAACTTGCACGCCATCTTGAAACGCTGCATATCAACAACATGTACAAGGCCGACTTCTACTGGACATGGGACAAGACCGACGACGAGATCGACGCCATCTTCACCGTGGCCGACGCCCTGCGCGACCTGCGCGAGCGCAACAAGTCCACGAAGATTTTCAATTCCGGTCTCGGCATCTCCCTGTTCCGCGACAATTCCACCCGTACCCGCTTCTCCTTTGCCTCCGCCTGCAACCTGCTGGGCCTGGAAGAGCAGGTTCTCGATGAGAAGAAGTCTCAGATCGCGCACGGCGAGACCGTCCGTGAAACCGCCAACATGGTCTCCTTCATGGCCGACGTCATCGGCATCCGCGACGACATGTACATCCATCAGGGTCACGAGTATCAGAAGACCTTCATGGACGCCCTCGAAGAGGGCTACCGCGACGGCATCCTCGAGCAGAGACCGACTCTGGTCAACCTGCAGTGCGACGTCGACCATCCGACGCAGTGCATGGCCGACATGCTGCACGTCATCCACTATTTCGGCGGCGTGGAAAACCTGAAGGGCAAGAAGGTTGCCATGACCTGGGCCTACTCCCCCAGCTACGGCAAGCCCCTGTCCGTCCCGCAGGGCGTCATCGGCCTGTTCACCCGCTTCGGCATGGACGTCACGCTGGCACATCCCGAGGGCTACGACGTATTCCCCGAGGTGGAAGAGGTTGCCAGAAAGAACTGCGAAAAGTACGGCTCCAAATTCCACAAGACCAATGATATGAAGGAAGCCTTCAAGGACGCCGATATCGTCTATCCGAAGTCCTGGGCGCCTTTCAAGGCCATGGAGGAGCGCTCCGAGCTGTATGTCAAGGGCGACCAGAAGGGCATCGACGAGCTGGAGAAGCGGCTGCTTGCCCAGAACGCCGAACATAAGGACTGGACCTGCAGCGAAGAAATGATGAAGCTGACCAAGGACGGCAAGGCTCTGTACCTGCACTGCCTGCCCGCCGACATCAGCGGCCTGAGCTGCCCCGAGGGCGAAGTCGACAACTCCGTCTTTGACCGCTACCTCGTTCCGCTGTACAAGCAGGCTTCCTACAAGCCCTATATCATCGCCGCCATGATCTTCATGTCTCAGGTGAAGGATCCCGTCGGTACGCTGATGGCTCTCGACGCCGCGGACAACAAGCGCAAAATGTTCTGATAAAAAAGGGGCGGGGCAAAGCCCCGTCCCTTTCCTGATTGACAAAAAAGAGGTAAGAAACAATGGGTAAAAGAATTGTCATCGCACTGGGCGGCAACGCGCTGGGAAACACGCCTTATGAGCAGCTTGCGCTGGTCACGGAAACCGCAAAGCCCATCGTCGATCTGATCGAGCAGGGCAACGAGGTCGTCATCGCCCACGGCAACGGCCCGCAGGTCGGCATGATCAATCTGGGCATGGCCACCGCCGCCGAAGCAAAGGCCATCAAATCCGATATGCCCTTCCCGGAATGCGGAGCCATGAGCCAGGGCTATATCGGCTACCATCTGCAAAACGCCATCGGCAATGAGCTTGCCGCGCGCGGCATGAAGAAGGACGTCGCCACCGTCGTCACGCAGGTGCTGGTGGATGAAAACGACCCCGCCTTCCAGAATCCCACCAAGCCCGTCGGCGCGTTTTATGATAAGCAGACGGCGGAGCGCATCGCGAAGGAAAAGGGTTATACCATGGTCGAGGACGCCGGCCGCGGCTACCGTCAGGTTGTCCCCTCTCCCAAGCCTATTGACGTCATTGAAAAGAACACCGTCAACGCGCTGATCAAGGACGGCTGCGTTGTCATCACCGTCGGCGGCGGCGGAATTCCCGTGATCCGCAAAGACGGGAAGCTCTACGGCACGCCCGCCGTCATCGACAAGGATTTCGCCTCCGCAAAGCTTGCGGAGCTCGTACATGCCGACGCGCTGGTCATTTTAACCGCGGTTGACCGCGTTGCAATCAACTGGGGCAAGCCGAACCAGCAGAGTCTGGACGAAATGAGCGTGGAAGATGCGGAAAAATACTGCGCCGAGGGTCATTTTGCTCCCGGTTCCATGCTTCCGAAGGTGAAGGCAGCCATTTCCTTTGCAAAGGCTGGCGGCACCGCCATTATTGCTTCTCTGGAAAACGCCGGAAAGGCTGTCAGAGGCGAGTCCGGCACCGTCATACACCTGTAATACTATTTCTCAATAGAATCGTTTCATGCTATTGAGAGGAACACCGCCTGACGGCGTTGTCGTATCTATGATTTTCGGAATAGAGAATCATAGATACCCGTCTCATTATGATCTTCCTATGAAAATGCTCCATTCTACCGAATGAAACAATTGAATTGAAAATCAGTATAAGCACACACAAAAGCCCTTTGGCGGACATCGTCCGCCAAAGGGCTTGATTATGCAAAGCCTCCGTATGGCAAAACGCATACGGGGGGCTTTGCTGTCTGTGCTATGTTTTGTCTGGGCGACGTGCAAGCGCCCGGCAGCTTACTCTATGTCCCAGTTGATCTCCTCCGGCGCCTCGTCGAGCACCTCCGGCGTGCGCAGGAGCTTGAGGAAATACTTCAGAACGGTCGCATAATAGAAGCCGTCTACGGTCCGTTCGTCGCAGTTCATCACAAAATCGACATATCTGCGGGTTACGGGATTGCCGTTGAGATCCAGCTCCACCTTGCGGTATTTCCGTCCGAAAGCGACAAAGACGGGCAGATTGCCAAAGTCATACAGATGATGCATGATAGGCGGGATACCGAGGGAGCCCATGGAGGTAAAAATGATGGAAGCATGGAAAGGGCTGACCTCCAGCAGGAACTTCGGAATCTTTCCGAAATAGTCCATCACCTTCAAAAGCCAAACGACAAATTTCAGAAACAGGCCCGGCAGGCTGGCCAGCACACCTGCAACGCTGTCAAAGCTGCTGTCCAGCGGCGTATTCTTGACTTCTTCATAGACCTTATTGAATTTCTCGTAGACCTCCTTGGAGGTGTCCGTCTGTGTCAGGTGGAGCTTGATCATGGTATCCGGCGCATCCGTACTCATGTCTTTTTTGATCGCCATGGTGAACTGGATGTCGTCATCGCGCTGGTAGACGTGCTGGCCGGAGAAGAAACGGTTGCATCCGGGGTACTTCGCAATGCAGCGGACATACGCGGCAAGGAACACATGGGTAATTCCGAAATTTTTCATTCCTTCCCTGCGTTTTTTGTGGATGTAACGCTCAATATCCGTGATCTCGAGCGTATCGCTGACGGAATTGGAAGCGCCTGTGCGGTTGGGCATGATATAGCCCGCGACCACAGACATTCCGTTGATCGTACGAAGGCGCCGGCCGTCAGAGCGATCCCCCCATGTTTTGTGATACTTGCCGTCGCTGAACCGGCGGAGCGCAAGCGTCATGACGAAGATCGCGCCAACCATTGCAATGTTGGACAGCTTGTCCAGGAAATACCACAATGGAATACTGCCGCACTCGACAACAAAGTCATAGATCAGAATTCCGAGCGGCAGCAGGGTGATCAGGGACAACACCCACGTCCTTGTGAGTCTTCCCGTCATAAACAGGCGGTAAACCAGATAAAACACAAGATACAGAATCCAACAGACGACAACATAGCGCATGTACTGGAACATTGCATAGCCGCCGTGGAGATGAAGATCCAGAGCGATTTGCCCAAAATAGACGCAGGCCCAGAAAACGGCCGTCGTCGTACGGTAGAGGCTCTTTTCCCCCCAGATCAGAATCTGGACGGTAAACAAAAGCGATACCGCAATCGGAAGAACCTTCTGAAACCAGATGTTGACCGTCCGGATCTGCGCAGCCTCACCGAAGCAAAGCGCAAGAATCTGAAGCACAATGACCGCAACGGTCAGAGCTGCAGAAATCCACGTCAGAGCATTTTTCCGGCTGACATAAAACCTTGCAGGCTGAGTCATCCTTCTTCCCCCTCTAAATATCAATTTGAACTTGTTTTATTATAGCTTAGTCCGAAAAAAGTGTCAAGATGCGGCAGAAAACCCCTTCCCGTCTTTTTCCGGTCATGATATAAAAAAGCATAGCCAGAGCATTTGTTCTGGCTATGCTTCGTGCGTTTCAGGCTGCGGCAGTTCCTGCCGCCGTTCTCTGCAATTACCGGAAAAGAACAAACTGGAGGAACAGAATGACAAGGGCAAAAGCAGCAAGGAAAATGCCGCCAACCAACAGTACCGCCTTCATCACGCCTCCGATGACCGCAAGCGTTTCGCCAAAAGAAAGCTTTACCGGTTCCTTCTGCTTGCCGCCGGCAGAATCAGATTCCGGGCCGCGTTTGGTATACCAGGGCATACCCTCGACATTCATCGGCGCAATCACGCGGCCGTCGTCATCGTCATACTTCCGTTTTGCCATGTGTACCTCCTTTCAAATCCAGGGTGGTGGGATTATTTGCCGTTCTTCTCTTCCTTCATCATCGCTTCGAACTCTGCCTGCCGTTCCGCCGTATTGTACAGATGGCACGCGCAGAAATGATCCGGCTCGATCTCCCGGAAATCGGGAGCGCAATGCTTGCAGACCTCCATGCACTTGCTGCAGCGCGTATGGAACTTGCAGCCGGAGGGCGGGTTGCTCGGAGAAGGAATGCTGCCCTCCAGAATGATCCGTTTCATCTGATAGTCAGGATCCGGCACCGGAATCGCGGAGAACAACGCCTCCGTGTAGGGATGCAGCGGATGGGAAAAGACCTTTTCCGTGCTGGAATACTCGACGAGATTGCCGAGATACATCACACCGACGGTATCGGAAATATGCTCGACAACGGAAAGATCATGAGAGATGAACAGGTAGGTCAGATTGAATTCCTTCTGCAGATCGCGAAGCAGGTTGATGACCTGCGCCTGAATGGATACGTCCAGCGCAGAAACAGGCTCGTCGCAGAGAATAAACTCCGGATTCATCGCCAGCGCACGGGCAATGCAGATTCTCTGACGCTGGCCGCCGGAGAACTCATGCGGATAGCGGTCGCGGTAGTACTCATGCAGGCCGCAGGCGCGCATGATACGGGCGACATAGGCGTCCACCTCATCCTTGGGAACCAGATTGTGCTCACGGACGCCTTCGGCAATGATCTCACCGATGGGCATACGCGGCGACAGGCTGGAATAGGGATCCTGGAAAATGATCTGGATCTGCGGACGCATCGCGCGCAGCTCGTCCTTGGAAAGCTTAAAAATATCCACGCCGTTGAAAAAGACTTCGCCGTCGGTCTTATCCTGCAGGCGCAGGATCGTGCGGCCGACCGTGGACTTGCCGCAGCCGGATTCGCCGACCAGACCCATCGTGGTGCCGCGCTTGATCTTAAAGGAGATTCCGTCGACCGCCTTTACATGGCCGATCGTTCTGCGGAAAAAGGAAGACTTGATGGGAAAATACTTGTACAGATTCTTGACGACGAGAAGATTTTCGGGATTCTTTTCCGCGCCGTCAAAGATCTTTGCAGAATATTCATCACGAATTTCCGTATTATTCATGGAACAGTTCCTCCTCATTCAAAGCCTTCGGGTAATCGAGCACCTCACCGGTTTCGAAGAAGCGGTAGCAGGAGACGATGTGCGTGTCTGAGATGCGGATTTCGGGAGGATAGACGCCGTCGCAGCGGCCGTTGCATTCATCCCGCATCTCGCAGCGGTCGCGGAAGTAGCAGTAGTTCGGCATGTCAACGGGATTGGGAACACTGCCGGGGATGTTATACAGAGTTTCGACTTTTCTGCCGACAACGGGCTTGGACTTCATCAGGCCGATGGTGTAAGGATGCGCAGGATGATGGAAAATATCCTCCGCGGTTCCCTTCTCGACCACACGGCCGGAATACATAACGACAACGTAATCCGCCATACTTGCCACAACGCCGAGGTCGTGGGTAATCAGCATGATGGAGGACTTGATCTTGTCCTTCAGCTCACGCAGCAGATCGAGGATCTGCGCCTGAATCGTGACGTCCAGCGCGGTTGTCGGCTCATCGGCAATGATAAGCTCGGGATTGCAGGCCAGCGCGATTGCGATCATGATTCTCTGGCGCATACCGCCGGAGAGCTCGTGCGGATAACGGCGGTAGATGCTCTCGGCATCGGCAATGCCGACCAGCTCGATCATTTCAATGGTGCGCTTCTTGACATCCTCGTCGCTCATGTGCGGGTTATGGAGACGAATGACTTCATCAATCTGATCGCCGATCCGGAAGACCGGATTCAGGGAGGTCATCGGCTCCTGGAAAATCATCGAAACGCGGTTGCCGCGAACATCCTGCATCACGGAGTCGGGCGCGTTGACGATATTCAGCGCCTCGCCGTCCTCACTGGTGCGGAAACGGATCTCACCGGCAATGGTCTGACCCTTCGGGCGCTGCACAAGCTGCATCAGCGAGAGGCTGGTGACGGATTTGCCGCAGCCGGACTCGCCGACGACGCCGACGGTCGAGCATCTCGGAATATCAAAGCTGACGCCGTCTACGGCCTTGACCGTTCCGATATCAGTAAAGAAATAGGTGCAGACGTTGTCAAATTCGACAACGTTATTGGGATTCTTCATCCTCGTGGTATAGGACGCGGGATCCTTGCCAAGCATCTTGTGCTTTTTTTCGAGGTGGCGGGTGACTTTACGGTTCCAACGGGTAATCCGGCGGGATTCCTTCGCACTGATATAGGAGGAACCCTTGCCGCTTGTATTACTTGCCATGGCCGTACCTCCTTATTCCTTGGATCTCGGGTCGAAGGCATCACGCAGACCGTCGCCGACAAAGTTAAACGCGATAACCGTCAGGCAGATCAGCAGGCCGACCGGGATCCAGATATAGTAGTAGTGTTCCAACGCCGCCTGTGTGGAAACGGAGTTGATCATTGTGCCCCATGTGGCAAGCGGGTGCTTGACACCGAGGCCGAGGAAGGAAAGCGTGGACTCCGTGATGATGATGCCGCCGAGGCTGGAGGTTGCCGTAACAATCAGCTGAGGCATGACGTTCGGAACCAGATGGCGGAAGATGCGGCGGCTCACACGCACGCCGCCCGCCTCCGCGGCGACCATGAATTCCTGCTCACGCAGGGAGAGAATCTGTCCGCGAACCAGACGGGCAATGCCGGCCCAGCCCATGATACCCAGCGACGCCATCATGACAAACAGACGGCCATAGGTGCTGAAGCGCTGTGCGTCCATCATTGCGCCAAGGATAATCAGGATCGGCATAGAGGGCAGGCAATAGAAGATATCGACCAGACGCATGATGACTGTGTCGACCGCGCCGCCGAAGTAGCCGGCAATGCCGCCCATAATGACGCCCAGGAGGATCTCCAGAAAAACTACCACAAAGCCGACCATCAGAGAGATTCGGCCGCCGTACATCATACGGGCCAGAACGTCATAGCCGTCTCCGTCCGTGCCAAGCACATGCTTTGCGCTGGGCGCAGCGTTGTTGTTGATGAGATAATTGACAAGATCCGCAGTGATGACATATTCCTGATAGTCCTTGCGGGTGATCTTCAGGGTCGCATCCTCATAGATATAGTTGCCGTTCTCGTCCAGCTCGTACGCGCCGTTCTCTGCGGACTGCTTGGGAAGAGCGTGGACGAGAGTGGCCGAGCGCTTGTCCTCCTCCTCCATCTGATAGATGGACTCCAGAATGGCCATTTTGAGGTCATAGGCCATCGTATCCGTCCCGTCATAACGGCGGATGACAAAGGTGCTGAGTTCGGCATAGAGGTTGCCGGCGGCATCATAAATCGCGGGCAGGCCGTCGATCTCACCGACGGTATAAGAAGTACCATCGGCACTGAAATCCTTGCCCTCGGCAATCGCCAGCAGGGAATTCACACGGAACTCATCGCTGACTGCAGTGCCGGACTGCTGCATCACATAATAATACTGTGTGGAAACAAGCACCGGCGTGGGAATGCCAAGCGCAAATGCAGCGTTTCCGCCGTCTTCGCTGGTTGAAATCGCATAGATGGTTCCGTTATAGGTGAAGGAGTTCTCACCGGCATCTGCGGCAGCGGTTGCAGCCGCTTCAAAGCCGGGCTCCATCGCTTCTCCCTCGTAAGCAAAGCCCTCAGAGGCCACGGAATAGATGTCGAAGGTTTTGGGTGCGGAGCCCTTCTTCTTCAGATAGGTGACGCCTCCGAACTCAAAGCTGCCGCCGGCGGATGCGCCTGCGACCGCCTTTTCAAAACGGCTGCCGAGCGCTTCCCCTTCATATTCCATTTTGCTTCCCAAGGTGGAAAACCGTCCGATATAGGTCGTGTAGCTGCCAAACATGCAAATCTTGGTCGCAGGCAGCGAGTTGAGAGAATAAATGCGGTCAGCGAGCTGATTGACGGAATAGAAATTCCCCTCGCTGTCGCTGACGATCTTCATCGTCTCGCCCTTGGCTTCCATATCGGAAATATAGGAATTCATTCGGTTGAACACGCTGGTGTCAACCTGTGCGTCGTTGATACGATAGCTCTGATACTCCTTGTTTTCCTTGGCAAGGGCATAGTCTCTGGAAATCGTATCATACTTATAGTCCGTCTCCGTCTGTCCCCAGCCGTAGAAAAACGGGCAGAGGAAGGAAAAAACGAACATGATAATCAAAATAACCGAGCCAACGATGGCAAGCCGGTTGCGCATGAAGCGCTTGGCGACCAGACGTCCCGGAGAAATGATCTTGACGCGCGCCGCATCGTCAAGGTGCATCTGCTCTTCTTTGTCCAGTTTTGCCGTCTGTTCCTCCTTGGCCTTGAGGATCTCATTAAAATTCTTTTCCATATCGATCCTCCTTAATTGACGCGGACGCGCGGGTCAACCACTGCATAGAGGATGTCCGCCAGCAGGTTTCCGAGCAGCGTCAGTATGGAAATAAAGGCAAGATAGAACATCGTAAACGGTATATCTGCCTCGACCATGGAATAGTAGGAGGCAAAGCCTATGCCCTGAATGCCGAACAGCGTTTCCGTAACCAGTGCGCCGCCGAAGAGGGAGGGCAGCGAACCGCCGAGGGAAGTAATCAGCGGAATCAGGGTATTGCGGAAGGCGTGCTTACTGATGACCTTCTTTTCCGGCACGCCCTTCGCGCGTGCTGTACGTATATAGTCCGAGTTGAGGACCTCAAGCATGTTGGTTCTGGTGTAACGCATCAGACCGCCGATGCCGATAATTGTCAAAGTTATCGCAGGCAAGACCATGTGTTTGCCTACATCCAGTATTTTTCCGAATTCGGATAGCTTCGGATAATCGCGGCTGGTCATACCGGTAAAGTCAAACCAGCCAAGCTTTGTAGCAAAGACCAGCTTTAAAAGACAGGCAAGGAAAAAGGTCGGCAGAGAAATACAGATCATGGAAATGACCGTGGCCGTATAGTCTGCAACCTGATACTGCTTCCGTGCGGCCAGAACGCCGAGCGGAATGGCAATCAGCAGTTGAAGGACGAAGGCGACGGAGCTTAGGATAAAGCTGATCCAGACCGTATCGTTGAATTCCTCCAATACGGGCTTGGTCCACTTCCAGCTATCGCCGAAATTGCCGGTCACCGCGCTTTTCAGCCAGGTAAAGTAACCTGAAAAAATGTTTTTATCCATTCCGTACTGTTGATTCAGATCGCTCAGCCATTCCTGGAATGACTTCGTCGCGCCGGGGCGCGTGGCAAGCAGGCGGGCTTGCTGCTCGATGTAATTATTTGGCATCATGTACATCAGAGCGTAAACGATGAACATTACAACAATCAAAATCACAGCGGAGTAGAGAAGTCGCTTAACAATAAATTTTGTCATGTTTCTATCCACCCTGTTAATAATCTGATTTGACAGCAGAAGGGGGCCAAGGTGGCCCCCCTGCTATATACGTTTGATGCTACTCCGGGAAATGCACTGAAACTCAGTTCATTTCGAGGTTCTGAATCTCGGCATACCAGCCCCAGTACGGAGTCATATCCTTGGGCAGGGTGTCGATATTGACACGGGCGGTAGAAGCAACGGTGCAGTCCTTTCTCTGATAGAGCGGCAGTTCGCAGCCCCAGCTCAGGATGATGTCGAGGCACTGCTTGTAGGTCGCCTTACGGAAAGCGGTGTCAGGGCTGGTACGAGCCTCAACGATGAGCTTATCCAGTTCGCTGTCGACGATCTGGTAGTGGTTGGAGTTCGTGCCCTGGCCGTTGGCGTTTGCACTGTAGTAAACCTGATACATATCGGGGTCAGCAGTGGACTGCCATGCAGCGACCCACAGCTCGGCGGTGTTAGCCTCGAGGCTGTTGTTCCAGACACCGGTCTCGACGTCGCTGACAATCAGGTTGATGCCGATGGTCTTGAGCTGTTCGGAAGCAGCCAGCGCGATGCCCATTGCGGGGTGGTCGCCCTTGCCGCTGCCGGGAACCATAACCTCATACTCCAGCTTCGCGCCCTCGGGAGCAGCGGTGAAGGTACCGGTTGCTTCGTCGAAGGTGTAGCCGGCAGCCTTGAGGTAGCCGATGGCAGCCTTCAGAGCCGCGTCATACTTCTCCTGCTCGGACATGCTCTCATTGTAGATGGGATTGCCGTCAACATCCTTGCTGTAAGCGTTCTCGTAGCCCTCATCGGTGGGACGGGGAGCCGCCCAGGAGGTGTTGGAGATCGGGTACTGGATGACGGTCGCGCGGTCGCCATAGTAAGAGGCGATGACGGTGTCACGGTGCGCGGCAAGAACGGTCATCAGCGCCAGACGGAGATCCTTGGAAGCCTCGGAAGCGCTGTCGCCGCCGACACTGACAAGGTTCGAGTTGATGCCGAGGTAGCCGTAGCCGCGGTAGTCGACCAGAATAGTCGTGCAGACGTCGCCGGTCATTTCCTTGTTGCTGTTGCCGTCCTCAAGAGCCTTAACGGCGTCCGCGCTGATGGACGGAACGGCCAGATCGAAGGTGCCGGACTTGATGCCGGGGATGTAGTCAGCGTCAGTAGACTCAACCATACGGATGTAGGTGGTCTTCGGCTCGCCCTGGAAGTAGTAGGGGTTCGCCTTCAGCGTAACAACGCCGTTCTCATAGCCGTCGAAGGTGTAGGGGCCGCAGCCGAGAGGCTGGGTGGTCTTCGCACGGACGGTGCTCAGGTCGCCCTTGGTGAAGCCGAACTGGTTGGCCTCGTAGTTATAGGCAGCCTCGTCGCCATAATAGTGCAGAGGAGCGATCGTGAAGCTCATGTTGTAGATCGCGGTCGCGTCGAAGGAGGTGCAGTGCACGGTCATGCTGTAATCACCGGTACGGATGATGCCGGTGATGTGATCGGCGGATTCGCCGGTGACAACGCCCTGCAGATATGCGTCATAGTCGTTCATCAGGTCGAACAGGCTGGAGCCTGCGGACTCGGTGTCGGACAGATCGGCAAGATTCCATTCATAGGCTTCGCACAGCATGTTGAAGAAGTCAGCCGCGGTGGCGTCTGCTTCCAGACCTTCAAAGCCCCAGGCAGCGGCAGCCTCGGCAACGTTCGTGCCGTAGCCCGCTGCGATGCAGTAGTCAGCAATCTCCTGAGCGAAAGCTGCGCCGGCCTGATCCAGGTCTTCCCAGAATGCCTTCTGCGTGGCTTCGTCCCACTTGGAGAAGTCGGTATTGTCGCGGCCGGCGGCAATCAGCAGGTTGAACAGGGTGTCCATACCGGCTCTGTACTCGCTCATGCCTTCGATCGGGATGGCATAAATGGTGGAGCTGCCGTCATAGGTCGGATCAGCCAGAACATAGATGCCGAAGATGACGTCATCGATGTCCGCCGGGGTGCCGTCGGAGAACTTGATGTCGTCGCGCATGGTCAGATTGTAATCGACCGTGCCGTCGGCGTTCTCAACGACCTCGACATCGCCCATGGCGTAGTAAGTATAGTCGGTGCCGTTGTAGGCGATGGTCTCGCCCTCGATGCCCTTGCGGACGATGTTGCCCTCGCGGTCAGAGGCCAGCAGGCCGCCCTGCGTCAGGTCAACAACTTCCATGTCATAAGCAGTCGTTGCAAAGAACGGGCTGAACTTCTGACCGAAGGTAGCGGTGGCGTAAACCAGCGTGTCGGCCTTTTCGGGCTGATTCGGCTCGGTAGGCTGGCTGTCGTCGGGCTTCGAGGGGTCGGTGGGAGTCTCAGTGCCGCCTTTGCAGCCGGCGAACAGAGAAACGACCATCACGAGAGCCAGAACGAGAGCGAAAAGCTTCATGATTTTCTTGTTCATTTTCTTTCCTCCTAAAATATTTATATTTAGCGGCGATGCCGCCAATATACTCATTACTGCTCTGCCGGACACTCCTCCATGCGGAGGTTTCCGCGAAGCAGGAACATGGCCGCGCCGCAGACGGCCCACAGGAAAGCGCCGCAAAGAAGCAGCAGATTCCGGTTTGAGAAGGGATTGGTGCAGAGCATCACGACCGCACCGGCCAGCGCGCACAGCGCAAGCACTGTATGTGCAACGGAAACGAACTGAATCCGCCCGGAAATCTTGTCGCTGTGTTCCCGGGTGACGCGCTGTCCCGCCGTAAGCAGCCGCCAGAGCGCCATCAGCTCATAAACCACGGCCAGAAGTCCCAGCACCATCGGCGCAATGTACGCCCAGCTATGTGTCTCGGTACGCACGTTGGGAAGCAGGAGAAGAACCCAGAACACTGCCGACAGCGCGGTCAGCACGGTGTAAAACACCTTCATGCGGGCAACAGTCTCCGGCGCGGCGGAAAAGCGGTAGTAGGCGCCGACATACTTTGCGACGGTTTTTCGGCCGCCCCGGCCTGACAGGACGGTTTCGGTCTGATAATCACGGGTGTACTTTTTCCTGATCATACGAGTCCTCCGTGCCGTCTTTTCCCGTCTACTCCCCGAATATACGTTGGGATTATACCATGCACCGCTAAAAATGTCAATATATAATATCACCAACAATTGCATGTAAAATCATCTATTTTCAGCATAATATTGAAATTTTTCCGTATGCTGCCCCGTACAAAAATTTGATTTTACCGGAAATCCGGGACGCAGACCGGCGCAAGTGCGCCGGATGCGCTTCTCTTTTTGTCTTTCTGCCAGCGACAGGCCGGTGCGCCGGAAACCGGTGGCATTTTTGTATATTCATACATTCCTTTCAAGTCTCCTCCCGGCAACGTGACTGTTTACAGGTAAATAGTTCTTACATACGGAAATCCGCCGGTCCGGTGCTTCCGTAAGAGCAGCTTCCGTTCCGGCGGTTTTTGCAAAAAATGACCTATTTTTTCGTTTTATGCGTCCATGCTCCGGCGAGAGTGTCCGTCTCTCAAAGACCGGCGTCTATCCTTTGTGTTGTCCCTCTGCCGTTTCGGGGCATCGACCATCCAGAAGCAGGCAGAAACCGCCCGGCAGAAGCGTACACCGTCCGGCGCGGAGACTCCCCAGCCGTTCCGCAAGGGTCACTTCTCCTGCCTCTTCCAGCTCCCATTCGCCGCCGGAGAGGTTGACATAAATATTTGCCCTTTCCCCGTCCGGCGCCGTTCTTGAAAAAGCGAAACGGCCGCCTCCGGCGCAAAGCACCCGTATACCGCCGGTTTTCAGAACCTGTGTCCCGTTTTTCAGACGGCACAGCGCGGCATAGTAGCTGCGCAGCTTCAAATCCTCCGCGCCCCACGGATAATAACCTCGGCAGAAGGGATCGTCCCCGCCCTCCATACCGGCCTCGTCGCCGTAATAGATGCTCGCCATGCCGGGGAGCGTAAACTGCAGGAAAACCGCAAGCCGCAGGCGTGCAGCCGCACGTTCTCTCTGCTCCGGAGAGAGCCGGTGCTCCGCCCATTCCGCTTTGGAGCCGCTGAAGCCGTCGCCCAGCCGCGTCAGAATGCGCGCCGTGTCATGGCTGCCCAACAGGTTCATCACACAGGAAAGCACCTGCGGGGGATAGTTCTCCGCCAGGCGCATGACGCTCTCTGCAAGGCCGCTGCCGTCGTCCGCGCCGGTGACATAGGCAATGATCGCCTTCTGCCATGGGTAGTTCATCACCGAGTCCAGCTCCGCGTCCACAAAATAGCGTCTCGAAATGCCATAGGCGCGCTTGTTGGAGGCGTCCTCCCAGACCTCGCCGATGAGCAGCGCCTCCGGATTGAGCGCGCGCATCCTTTTTTTGAGCCGGGACACAAACTCATCCGGCAGCTCATCAACCACGTCCAGCCGGAAACCGTCCGCGCCCAGCTTCAGCCAGTGCGCGATTACGGAGTCCTCGTCCTCAATGATGAAGTTTACATAACTTTCCGTCAATTCCTCCACGTTCGGCAGCGTCGGCATGTTCCACCAGGCGTCATAGTCGTCCGGATAATGCCGGAAGCGGTACCATGCGCGGTAGGGTGAATCCGGATTCGACACCGCGCCGTTCCCGAACACGCCCTTTGCGTCAAAATAGACGCTGTTGCTGCCGGTGTGGGAAAACACGCCGTCGAGTATGATGCGTATTCCAAGCACATGCGCCTGCGCGCACAGGGACGAAAAGTCCTCCTCCGTCCCCAGCATGGGATCGATGCGTTTATAGTCCGCAGTGTCATACCGGTGATTGGAGCAGGCCATGAAGATGGGGTTCAGGTAGATGATCCCGACGCCCAGCGAGTGAAGATACGGCAGTTTTTCGCGGATACCTGCCAGATTTCCGCCGTAAAAATCGGTACACCAGTTGCCCCCGGCGTCCGCCGTGTACTGCGGCGTATCCGTCAGGTTTTCATGGACCCAGAAGGGTTTGAGTTTCTCCGTCAGATCGCAGCGTCCGGCCTGATGGAAGCGATCCGGAAAGATCTGGTAGATCACCGCGCCCTGTGCGTAGGAAGGCACCGAAAAATCCGCCGGAATGCTGCTGATCTGCCACTTCTCCCCCGCCTCCATATTGGTCTGGCTGCCCTGCCGGAACAGGCGGAAGCTGCCTGCGGTCTTGTCAATGCGGAACCAGTAAAAATACAGTCCGCGTTCCGGCAGGGAGAAGCGGCAGCTCCAGGTATCATAAACGCCGTCGCTGCTCTCCTTCGCAAAGGGGAAGCTCCGGTATGGTTCTTCCTCGCAGGTTTCCGTCATCAGGGTGACGGCCACCGCCCCGCAGGCGGCGGGAATCTCGATATGCAAAACACAGGATTCCCCCGTTCGGAGCGTTCCGAACGGGGTTTTGTATTTGTCCTGCCTGCTGTCAAATAAAATCCGCATTACTCCAGATCCCAGATCTTTTCCGCGTACTCCCGGACCGAACGGTCGGAGGAGAAGATGCCCGCCTTGGCAATGTTGACCAGAGACATCCGGGCGAATTTTTTCTGATCGAGATAGGTCTCGGACACCAGCTTCTGCGCTCTGGCATAATCGGCGAAATCGGCGACCGTCATGTAGGCGTCCGCCACGCCGAAGCGCTTTGTGAGCAGGGAATCCACTAGATCGTCAAAACGCTGGCCGAGGATTCCGGAAGTCAGCATATCCAGCACTTCGCGCAGCTCGTCGGACAAAAACTCGTTTGGATCGTAGCCGCGCTGCCAGAGCGCCTCGACCTCATGGGCCTTCATACCGAAAAGGAAGATGTTGTCGTCTCCCACCTGCTCGTGGATTTCGACGTTCGCGCCGTCCAGCGTGCCGATGGTGACAGCGCCGTTGATCATCAGCTTCATGTTACCGGTGCCGGAGGCCTCCTTGCCGGCCACGGAAATCTGCTCGGAGATATCCGCCGCGGGAATGATGATCTCCGCAAGGGACACCTTGTAATCCTCAATAAAGACGACCTTCAGCTTGTCGCGCACCTGCGGATCGGCGT
The DNA here is from genome assembly GCA_905215665.1 of uncultured bacterium. Classification (GTDB taxonomy): domain Bacteria; phylum Bacillota; class Clostridia; order Oscillospirales; family Oscillospiraceae; genus JAZOXB01. Next base: position 17,772 of record CAJMQR010000005.1, read on the forward strand.
TGATATAGTTGGACACCGCGACAATCAGGCTGATGATCTGCTTTGCGCGGATATAACCCGCGGATGCCTTTGCCGCAAAGATGAACGTCCGCGGCACAAAGGGAGCGTCCGGGTTCTTTTTGATCTGATTGTACAGATAAAGGACATGCAGGATGTTCAGAAGCTGGCGTTTGTACTCGTGCAGGCGCTTGATCTGGATATCAAAGATGGAGTCCGGATCGACGCGGATACCGTTCTGTTCCTCAATGAGCTTCGCGAGGCGTTCCTTATTCTTGCGCTTGATTCTGCGCAGCTCGGCAAGAACCTTGTCGTCGTCCTCATATTTCATCAGCTTTTCCAGCTCCCGCGCATCGCGCTGGAAACCGTTTCCGATCAGGCCCGTCAGGTAATCCGTCAGCAAAGGATCGGACTGGCAGAGCCAGCGGCGGTAGGCGATGCCGTTCGTCACGTTCAGGAACCGGTCCGGCGTGATCTGGCAGTAATCTCGGAAGATGCCGTTGCGCAGGATGTCGGTGTGCAGCTTGGAAACGCCGTTGACGGCATGGCAGGCCGCAAGGCACAGATTCGCCATACGGACTTCGTTGTTCGCGATCACGGCCATATAGTTGATCTTGCCCCAGTCGTTGGGATACACCGCGCACAGACGCTCGATCAGGCGGCGATTGATCTCCACACAGATGGAATAGACGCGGGGAAGCTGCTCCCGGAAGAGATCCACGCTCCAGCGCTCCAGTGCCTCGCTCATAACCGTGTGGTTGGTGTAGGAAAGGGTGTTGCAGGTGATCTCCCACGCCTCGTCCCAGCCGAAGTCATGCTCGTCGATCAGCAGGCGCATCAGCTCCGGCACGCAGAGCGCCGGATGGGTATCGTTGATGTGGATTGCCAGCTTGTCGGCCAGATTGGCATAGGTATGGTATTTCCTGTAATGCTTTTTCAGGATGCTCTGCAGGGAGGCGGAAACCAGAAGATACTGCTGCTTCAGACGCAGGCGTTTGCCCTGAATATGGTCGTCCGCCGGATAAAGCACCTTGGAAATGGTCTCGGCCATGGCGTTGCGCTCCAGCGCGCGGACGTAATCCCCGCGGGAGAAGGCGGCCATGTCAAAGCTCTGCGGCAGCTTCGCGCTCCACAGGATCAGGCGGTTGGCCGCATCGCTGTCATAGCCGGAGATAAACATGTCATGGGGCACCGCGATGACGGACTGGTAGCCCACCTGCGCCACCTTAAACCGGCCGTTGTCCATCCATTCGCGCACCTCGCCGCCGAACTTGACCTCCACGGCGTCATCCTCACGGGTACGCAGCCAGACGTCTCCCATCTCCAGCCAGTTGTCCGGAAATTCCATCTGCCAGCCGTCAACGATTTTCTGGCGGAAAATGCCGAATTCATAGCGGATGGAGCAGCCGGTCACGGGGTAGCCGAGGCCGGTGGCCGCGTCCATATAGCACGAGGCAAGACGTCCGAGGCCGCCGTTGCCGAGGCCGGCATCCGGCTCCATGGCGTACAGGTGATCGATGGAAATCCCCACCTGTGCAAGAAAGTCGCGGTATTCCTGCTCGATGCCGAGATTATAGAGGTTGTTTCTCAGGCTCGTTCCGACCAGGAACTCCATGGACATATAATAGACTTCTTTTTTCTCCTCTTTGGCACAGCGGTTCTGGAAAAGGCGGTTCTTCTCCGCGAGAAGCTCGCGCACGACCGTGCAGAGCGCACGGTATATCTGTTTCTCCGTCGCATCCTGCAGGCTGCACCCAAAGATACGGCGCAGGGCGTCCTCCATTGCTTCACGCGGGCCAACCTGCCGCTCCGGGCGGGCGTCCTGCAGTGTCTGTTTCGATTTCTGCATGTTTTGCCTCCTAAGGTTCTCTCTAAGATTTGCTGAGCAGCTCCGTGTAAAGCTGCATATATTCCGCCGCGGGAGCCTGCCAGCCAAAGTCGCACTCCATGTCGTGCTTTGCCAGCGCGTTCCACGCCTCGCGGTCGCCGTAGTAAAGGCCCACGGCGCGGTCGATGGCTCCGAGGAAGTCATCGGCGTTGTAACTCTGGAAGGTGAAGCCGCGGCCCTCCTTCATCTCCGGGTTATATGGCGGCACGGTGTCCCGCAGGCCGCCGGTCGCCGCTACGACCGGTACTGCGCCGTAGCGCATCGCGATCAGCTGCGACAGGCCGCAGGGCTCGGATTTCGACGGCATCAGATACATGTCCGCCCCGGCATAAACTCTGGACGCAAGCTCCTGATCGAAGCACAGCCGCACCGCCACCTTGCCCGGATACTGCCGCGCAAAGGCGCTCAGCGCATACTCATACTGCCGCTCTCCGGTGCCGACGATGACAAGCTGCACCTCCCGCTCCATGAGCCGCTGAAAGATATAGCACAGAAGGTCGATTCCCTTGTGACCCGCCAGCCGCGTCACCATGCCGAGGATGGGCGCGTCCGTATCCGTCCGCAGTCCCAGTTCCTTGCGCAGCGCCAGCTTGTTTTCCCACTTCCCCGTCATCTCAGCCGCGGAGTAATGCACGGGCAGCGCTTTATCCGCCGCCGGGTTAAAGGTCGCGGTGTCAATTCCGTTGGTAATGCCCCAGAGCCACGCATTGCGCAGCACACCGTCCAGACGGTGGGCATAGTAGGGATACCGCAGCTCCTGCGCGTAGGACTTGGATACCGTCGTCACGATATCCGCGACCTCAATGGCACCCTTCATCACATTGATCGCGCCGTCAAAGGTCAGGCGGGCGCGGTATTCCTCCGGCAGGCCAAGCGTGTTGTCAAAGAAAGAGGCGTCCGCCCAGCCCTGATATTCCACGTTGTGGATGGTAAACACCGTTTTGGTCGCGGGGCTCCAGCCACCGTAAAGCGCGCGCATATAGACCACGGACATGGCCGTCTGCCAGTCGTTACAGTGCAGGATATCCGGTTTGAAATCCAGAAAGTACAGTGCCGCAAGAACGGCCTTGGAGAAATACGCAAAGCGCTCGCCGTCGTCAAAGTCCCCGTAGATCGTGCTGCGGGCGCCGAAATAGTAATCGTTGTCGATAAAATAGATCTGCAGCTTTCTGCGGCGGGTCTTCAGCCGGAGGATGCCGACATAGCTCTCTCGCCACGCAAGCTCCATATTGAAAGAGCCGATAAACTCCACGGGGAGGGAAGCATCCTGCTTGAGCTTCTTATAGTACGGCAGGAAAAAACAGATTTCATTGCCGCGGATTCTGGAAAGCTCTGCCGGAAGCGCCTGCATGACGTCGCCCAGTCCGCCCGTCTTGACAAAGGGAGCCGCCTCCGAAGCGACCATTGCAATTCTCATACGACTTCTCCCCTTTCAAATACCAGCGGGTGATCCTTCGTGCCGCGCAGCACCGCGCCCGGGCGGACAATGACGTCCTTATCCAGAATTACACACTCAAGATCCGCGTTTTCTCCGATGACGCAGCCCTGCATGATCACGCAGTCGCGCACATTGGCGTTTTCCTCCAGACGCACGCCGCGGAACAGCACGGAATTGCTGGCCTTTCCCTCCAAAGTGCAGCCGTCTGCGACAATGCAGTCGTCAATCTCGGAATGCTCTCCGTAGTAGGCCGGCACCTCGTCCCGGACTTTGGTGTAGATTGTCAGCCCGCTGCCGAACAGGCCGTAGCGCACCTCGGGCCGGATCAGGGCGAGGCTGTTGTGATAAAACTCCGTCGTGCTTTCGTTGAAAAGGGCCACGCCGCCAAAGAGGTAGGCGTTCACCGTCATGCCGCTCTCGGCGAAGCCGTGCATCACCAGATCGCGCTCGAAATGATAGCGGTTGTGCGCCACCGCCTCCGTCACCTCATGGATCAGCAGCTCTCTGCTGATGATGAAAATGCCCATGGAGGCAAGGTAGTTTTCATTTGCACAGTAGTCCACGGCAATGTCCGTCGCACGGTGGTTTTCGTCGATTCTGACCGCCATATCCAACTGCTTTTTGCCGTTGGCAATGCCGTCCTTGACCACCACGGTCACGTCCGCGCCGGAGGCGACGTGATCGGCCAGCACCTTGCGGAAGTCGATGGCGCACAGAACGCCGCTGTCCACCAGAATGATATAGTCCTCCGTGGACTGCGTGAGGAAGGACTTGGCGGAATTGAGCGCCTCCAGTTTGCCGCGGTAGGAGCCGTTGTGTCCCATGGCAAAGGGCGTGAGGAATTCCAGCCCGCCGTCCGCCAGATCCAGATCCCATTCCTGTCCGGAGCCGATATGAGTCATCAGCGACTGATAATTGTGCTTGGTAATAATGCCGATGTGGCGGATACCGGAGTTTGTCATGTTGGAAAGGGAAAAATCGATCTGGCGGTAACGTCCGCCGTAGGGCAGCGACGCCATGGTGCGCTTGTTGGTCAGCGAACCGAGAGAGCTGTCATAGATGTTCGCAAATATGATGCCCATTGTAGTCATGTCGTTATCCTCCCTTTTCAGCGGATCTCACCCGGCATGATTGCCGAGTTCGGCGCAATGGTCTTTGCCTTTCCCACGACGCTGATCTTTTTGGCCTCTCCCTCGGCAAAGGCGCCGCCGATCACGGCGCCGCGGCAGATGCGGCAGTCCTCCCCGATGATCGCATGGCGGACGATCGCGCCCTGCTCGATGCGGACATTCGGCATGATGACGCTGTTTTCGACGACGGCGCCGCTTTCCACCGTGCAGCCCGTGGAAACCACCGAATGAATGACGCTGCCGAAGATCTCGCAGCCCTCCGCGATCAGGCTGTTGACATTCTTGGATTCGGCGGCAATGAAGCTGGAGGGCATGGCGTAGTTTCTGGCGTAGATGCGCTTGCCCTTCTCCCCGTACAGGTTGAAGGCCGGTTCCTTGCCGAGAAGGTCCATATTGGCCTCCCAGAGAGAGTCTATCGTCCCGACGTCCTTCCAGTAGCCGTTAAACTGGTAGGCGTAGAGTCTGTGTCCCGCCGCCAGAATGGCAGGAATCACGTTCTTGCCGAAATCATTCTCGGATTTCGGGTTTTCCTCGTCCGCAAGGAGGAATTTCTTGAGTATCTGCCACTTGAATATATAGATCCCCATGGAGGCGTTGGTGCTCTTCGGCTTTTTCGGCTTTTCCTCGAATTCATAGATCTCTCCGTCCTCGCGGGTGTTCATGATGCCGAAGCGGCTGGCCTCCTCGATCGGCACCGTGCGCACCGCGATGGTGCAGTCCGCGTTTTTCTCTTCGTGATAGCGGAGCATCGCGGCGTAATCCATTTTATAAATATGATCGCCGGAGAGAATCAGCACGTCGTCCGGCTGATACCGCTCGATAAAAGGAATGTTCTGATAGATGGCATTGGCCGTGCCCTTGTACCATTCGGACTTCTTGCTCCTCGCATAGGGAGGAAGCACCTGCACCCCGCCGTGGCTGCGGTTCAGGCGCCAGGGCTGGCCGTTGCCGATGTATTCGTTCAGTTCCAGAGGCTGATACTGTGTCAGGATTCCGACGGTATCGATGCCGGAGTTGACGCAATTGGAGAGTGGAAAATCGATGATACGGTATTTCCCGCCAAAGGGGACGGCGGGCTTGGCGGTATTCTCCGTCAGCACCATCAGGCGGCTGCCCTGGCCGCCGGCGAGAAGCATTGCAACGCAGTGTTTTTTCTGGAAGTTCATGCTCTTGTCTCCTTTTTACGTTTTCTCGGTGTGACCTTTCTGCGGTAAAACGTCGCGGAAAGCGGCGGAATCGTAAACTCGCCCGAATAGGACAGTCCGTGCATCGGTTCTTTCTCGGCGGTAACGCTGTGCAGCGCCAGCCCGCTGCCGCCATAGGCAGCGTCGTCGCTGTTGAAGACGGGCTCATACTCGCCCGGCTTCGGCAGACCCAGCCGGTAGCCCGTGCGCGTCACCGGACAGAAATTGCAGATCACAATCAGCTCTCTGCCGCGCCGGTCGATTCTCCGGAAGGAAACGACGCTGTTGTCGCAGTCGTCCGGCGCAATCCAGCGGAAGCCGTTCCAGTCGGTGTCGTTGTTCCAGAGGCTGCTGTTTGCAAGATAAAAACGGTTCAGGTCGCGCACGTAATCCTTCATCTGTCTGTGGCGGTCGTAATCCAGAAGCATCCAGTCGAGCTGCTGGTCGTAGCGCCACTCGATGAACTGCGCAAATTCGTTGCCCATAAAATTGAGCTTCTTCCCCGGATGGCCCATCATAAAGCCGTACAGCACGCGGAGATTGCTGAATTTCGCGTCGTAATCGCCGGGCATTTTGTTGATCAGAGAGCCTTTGCCGTGGACGACCTCGTCATGCGACAGGGGCAAAATGAAATTCTCCGAATAAGCATAGGTCATGGAGAAGGTCAGATGATTGTGGCTTCCCTTGCGGAAGAGAGGGTCAAGGGACATATACCGGAGCATGTCGTTCATCCATCCCATGTTCCATTTATAAAGGAAGCCGAGACCGCCGTCGTAATCCGGCTTTGTGACCATGGGATAGGCAGTGGACTCCTCGGCCGCCATGATTGCGCTGCGCCGCGCGGAAAAGACCGCCCGGTTCAGCTTGCGCAGGAAAGCGATGGCCTCCAGATTTTCCTTGCCGCCGAATTTGTTGGGGTGATACTCCCTGCGCCCGTAGTCCAGATAAATCATCGCCGCCACCGCGTCCACGCGCAGGCCGTCGATGTGATATGTATCCATCCAGTATACGGCGCTGGAGATGAGGAAGGACTGCACCTCGCCTTTTCCGAAGTCAAAGATCCGCGTCGTCCAGTCCGGGTGCTCGTTCATCATCGGGTCCGACAGCTCATAGCAGCAGGTGCCGTCAAATTCATACAGGCCGTTTTCGTCCTTCGGGAAGTGGGCGGGCACCCAGTCCAGAAGCACGCCGATGCCGGCCTGATGGCATTTGTCCACAAAACGCATCAGCTGCTGCGGCTCACCATAGCGCGAGGTCGGCGCAAAATAACCCGTGACCTGATAGCCCCAGGAGGGGTCGTAGGGATACTCCGTCAGAGGCATCAATTCCAGATGCGTATAGCCCATGTCCTTCAGATAGGGCACCAGCTCGTCGGCCAGCTCCTCATAATCATAGCAGCTTCCGTCCGGCTTGCGCCGCCATGAACCGAAATGCACCTCGTAAATGTTCATGGGACTGTCCAGCAGCCTGCGCTTGCCCTGCTGGCGGCGGTAGGCCGCGTCGCCCCACGCGTAGCCCTCCAGCGTGCAGATCCGGCTGGAGGTGTCCGGCAGGCGGCAGGTGCGGAAGGCATAGGGATCGGACTTGTAGACCGTGCTGCCGTCCGGACGCCGGACGCAGAACTTATAGGCGTCGCCCTCCTTTGCATAGACGGAAAACGCCTCCCAGACGCCATATTCCAGATAGGTCATCGGCATGTCCGTCGGGTTCCAGAAGTTCCAGTCGCCCGTCACGCTGACGCCCTGCGCGCGGGGCGCCCAGACACGGAAGACATACCCGGGAACGCCTCCCTGCTCCGCCTTGTGGCAGCCAAGGAAGGTATACGCCCGCGATTCATCCCCCTGGGAGAATCTTTTGAGCGAATTGTGCATCGTCTGCTCCATTCGTATGCGCTCCTTTGCCGTTGCATTTTTTATCTATTATACAACTTTGCACAAAAATTTCAACCGTTTTGCAGGAATACTGATAGATTTGTCATATTTTCCTTCCAGGTTGTAAGATTACATCGTTTTCCAGTATTGTACGCTTCTTTCTCCGTAAAATATGCGGAAATCCGGCGAAATCCACTGTGCCGTACAAAAAAGGTCCGCCGCAGGAAATCTCCTGCGGCGGCTTTTCCCTTCATTCGGCTGCCTCGTAGAACACCTTCATCCCCTTGAAGGTCATATAGGCGTCCAGCTTGGAAACCAGCTCCATGGGGGCATGCATGGACAATACAGGGACGCCCGCGTCCACGGTCTCGATGTTGCGGTTTGCCATGTAGCAGGCGACCGTACCGCCGCCGCCCTGATCGACCTTGCCCAGCTCGCCGGTCTGCCAGATGACGTCCTGCTCGGAGAAGAGACGGCGGACATAGGCCATGACCTCGGCCGCGGCATCGGAGCTGCCGGATTTGCCGCGTGCGCCGGTGTACTTGAAAATGCCGGTGCCGTAGTTGAGCTTTGTGTTGTTGCTCTTGTCGCAGGTTTCGGCATAGAGCGGATCAAAGGCGTTGCTCACGTCGGCCGAGAGGCAGAAGGAATTCTCAAAGCAGCGGCGCAGCCCGGCGCCGGATGCATCGCACAGGTCGCCCATGAACGTCTCAAAATAATCGCTCTGCATGCCCGAGATGCCCTGAGAGCCGATCTCCTCCTTGTCCGCAAGGACGCAGACGGCAGTCTTTTCCGGAATGTCCAGCGCCAGCATCGGCCGGAACGCGGCGTAGGCACAGACGCGGTCGTCGTGTCCGTAGGCGGCGATCAGGCTGCGGTCAAGGCCGGCCTCTCTTGCGCGTCCTGCGGGAACCATGGTCAGCTCCGCGGAGAGGAAATCCTCCTCGGTGATGCCGTACTTGTCATGCAGCAGGCACAGAACGGCAAACTTCACACGATCCGCGCCCTCGTCGTCCGCCAGCGGGCGGCTGCCGAGAAGAACGCGCAGATTTTCGCCCGTCACGCCCTCTGCCAGCGTCTTTTTCATCTGGTCGGCGGACAGATGCACCAGAAGATCGGTGACGCAGAAGATGGGATCGTCCTCGTCCTCGCCTATCGTCACATTGACGACGGAGCCGTCCTTTCTGGCCACGACGCCGTGAATCGCAAGGGGTGTCGTCGTCCACTGATATTTCTTGATGCCGCCGTAATAATGCGTTTTGAAATAGGCCATCTCGCTGTCCTCACAGAGAGGGTTCGGCTTGAGGTCCAGACGCGGGGAATCGATGTGCGCCGCGCAGATGTGCGCGCCTTCATTCAGAGAACGCCTGCCGATGACGGCGAAGATCACGCTCTTTTTATGGTTGTTGCCGTAGACCTTGTCGCCGGGTCTGAGCTGCATGCCGGGAACCAGCGGCTGAAACCCGGCCTTCTCTGCTTCCGCGATTGTCCACTCCACCGCCTCGCGTTCCACCTTGCAGGTGCTGATAAAATCGATATAGTCCCTGCAATAGGGCTCCATCGCCGCCAGATCCGCCGCGCTGATGCGGTCATAGCCGTTCTTCGGCGCAGAAAGCACCTTCCTGCGCAGGGCTTCGTATTTGTTGTCCATATGAAAAACTCCTTTCAGAAATTGTTCGCACTTCTCCTCAAACGCTTCCGGAGAACCGTCATTTTGCAGAGTATATCCCGCCATTGCAGAAAACTCCGCATCCGGCCGCTGCGCGCGGATGCGCGCCTCGGCATATGCGCGGGAGATGCCCTCCCGGCGCATCAGGCGTCCGATGCGCAGTTCCCGCGGCGCGGCAACCGCGACCGTCATGTCGCACAGCTCCGCCAGTCCGCTTTCAAACAACGCGATTGCGTCGATCGCAGCAATCCGGCAGCCGTTTTTCTCCGCCGTCTCCAGACGCCGCTTTACCTCGCGGCACACCGCGCCATGCGTAATCGCATTCAGGTCGCGCAAAGCGGATTCGTCGGAAAAAACCATGCTCCCGAGCTTTTTGCGATCCAGACCGTCCTCCGTAGCCGCGGCGGGAAAGCGGGCGGCAATGGCCGCCTGCAGCGCCTGATCCGTGCGCAGCAGTTCATGATACAGAGCGTCGCAGTCGATGGCCGTCCCGCCGCGCCGTTCGACAAGGCGGAGAAGCGTCGTCTTGCCGCTGCCCGTGCCGCCGGTGATGCCGAGAATTCTCATTTCTCCGCCTCCGCATCCACCACATGAAAGCCGGCGGCTTTTTTCAGCCGGTTGCCTATGGCATAGGCCAGGCCGCCGCCCTCCGGACAGCGCGCATAGATCGTCCGGATCTCCGGCCGGTCGAGATCGCGCAGCGCCGCAAAGAGTCCCGCCGAAAGTGTCTGCGGCGCGTCCAGCCGTCCGTAAGCCGTGGGGTTGCAGCCGCCATACAGCGGCAATTCCTCCGCAAAGCAGAGCGTTGCATCGCCGTCGCCGAAATGCCGGCGAATGTACCGCGCCGCGGCTTCGCTGCTGCCGGAGACGATGATGACCTCCGCCGCCGGCGCATAGTGCTTATATTTCATCCCCGGCGCACGGACAACGGCGTCGTTGGCAATCTGCCCCAGCACCGCGCGGTCGATGTCCAGCACGCCCAGAAGCGCTTTCAGCTCCTCCGGTGTGACACCGCCCGGGCGCAGCAGGCGCGGCCGCTCCCCCGTCAGATCGACGATGGTAGACTCCACGCCCACCTCGCAGGCACCGCCGTCCAAAATCGCGTCTATCCTGCCGTCCATGTCGTGCAGGACGTGCGCCGCCGTGGTGGTCGAGGGTTTGCCGGAGCGGTTGGCCGAGGGCGCCGCAACGGGGACGCCGGCCAGCCGGATCAGTTCGCGCGTCGCCGCTGTTTTCGGGCAGCGCACCGCGACCGTGTCCAGTCCCGCAGTCGTTCGTTTCGGAACGTTGTCCCGCACGGGCAGAACCATGGTCAAGGGGCCCGGCCAGAAGCGTTCCGCCAGCAGCCATGCGGCCTGCGGGATGTCATGGCAGATATTCTCCATCTCACGCGGTTCGGAAATATGCAGAATCAGGGGGTTGTCCTGCGGGCGGCCCTTCGCCTCAAAGATATGCAGGACGGCCCCGGCGTCCAGGCCGTTCGCGCCCAGACCGTAAACCGTCTCCGTCGGAAAGGCGACAAGCCCGCCCTCGCGGATCAGCTTTGCCGCCAGCGCGACGTCCTCCCGTTTTTCTGCCGAAAGCATCAAGGTCTTCATTGCTTCTCACCTTCACTTCTGCGGAGCTTCTCCGCCTGATCCGCCGCGATCAGCGCGTCGATAATCTCGTCGAGCGCGCCGTTCATGACCGCGTCGATTTTATAGAGCGTCAGTCCAATGCGGTGATCGGTAACGCGGCTCTGCGGGAAATTGTAGGTTCGGATCTTCTCGTTGCGCATGCCGCTGCCCACCTGACTCCTGCGTTCATTGGAAATCGCGGAATCAATGCGCTCCTGCTCCATCTGATAGAGCTTGGACGAGAGCATCATCATACACTTCTCGCGGTTCTGAAACTGGCTGCGCTCCTCCTGACAGGATACGACGATGCCCGTTGGTTTGTGGATGAGGCGTACCGCCGAGGAGGTCTTGTTGATGTGTTGGCCGCCCGCCCCGGAGGAGCGGTATACCTGCATTTCGATATCCTCCGGCCGGATGCTGACGTCCGCCTCCTCCATCTCGGGAAGCACAGCGACAGTGGCAGTGGAAGTATGCACGCGGCCGCCGGACTCCGTCTCCGGCACGCGCTGCACGCGATGCACGCCGGACTCAAATTTCAGGCGCGAATATGCGCCCGTCCCGTTGACAACAAAATCGGCCTCCTTGATGCCGCCCAGCTCCGTCTCGCTGTAATTGAGCAGCTCGATCGTCCAGCCCTTTGCAGCGGCATAAAGGGAATACATCCGGAACAGGCTGTGCGCAAAAAGGGCGCTCTCCTCGCCGCCGACGCCGCCGCGAATCTCCATGATGACGCTTTTTTCGTCGTTGGGGTCATGCGGCAGCAGCAGAATCTTCAGTTCCTGCTCCAGTTCCTCGCTGCGCCGTTTTGCGTCCGCGTATTCTTCCTGACACAGCGCCTTCAGCTCGGCGTCGGTCTGACCGGACATCATCTCCGCGGCCTCCTGCATGTCCCGCTGCGCGCGCTTGTAGCCGCGGAAGGC
>CAJMQR010000006.1 GCA_905215665.1 uncultured bacterium
GAGCGCCGCGATATCCTTGCCCTTTTCGAGCAGCTCATCGCAAACCTTGCAGTAGGTGTCGCCGGTGTAGCCCTTCTCAGTGCAGGTGGGTTCCTTCGCATCGCGGACTTCAGGCGTATGTCCGAGCGCATCGATCTCCTCACCCTTGGCAACCAGCTTACCGCAGACCTTGCAGTAGGTGTCGCCGGTGTAGCCCTTCTCAGTGCAGGTGGGCTCCTTTGCATCGCGGACTTCCGTCTCGGTATGGAACTCAGCCGTCAGAGACTCGGTGACATCCGCCTTCTGGTCGTTCAGCTCAAGCTGCTTGACGGTAATTACGGGGTTCGTCTCAACCTTTGTGGGATCCACGCTGAAGGTCAGCGTCGCAACAGTCGTGCCTGCGGGCAGACCGGCTACCTGGACATAGCCCAGCGTGACCTTGCCAGCCTCATCCTTGTGGGAGGAGTAGTCTGTCGCAAAGGTGATACCGGTCAGCGTCAGGATGTCAGCGTCGTATTCCACCGTCATCAGGCCGTTGGTCGTTGCGTCCTCACTCTGAGGAACAATCTTCACGGTAACGGTCTTTTCATCTTCGGAAACCGTGACATTGGAAGCTGCGGGTTCGGTCTCTACGGGGTCACCCAGTGGGAGAATCTCCGGAGAGGACTTGAGGCTAACAGCGTTCAGGCTGCCTTTGGCAGGAACAGTCTGACTCTTGCTTCTGCCCTGACGCAGCTCGTCAGTAGATATCTGCACCGCGTCAGCGGTCATGGTAGCTTCAGCAGACAGCTTGCTGGCATAATCCGCCATGTCGGAATTGTTCACAGCGACAAGCAGAGTCGCGGGCCAGACATCGGCGCCGAAGTTTGCAATCAGTCCGCAATCCCAGCCGTCGTCCGTCAGAACCATTCTGTAGATCTCATTGGTATCACCGGTGAAGTAGGACAGGTACAGCACCAGTTCGTCATTTTCCACAGAGGGGATCATGGAGCAGTACATGCTGTCATCGTATCCGGCAAAGTCCAGACCGTAGTTGGAGAGGTTGCAGTCCATAATACCGAAGTTGGTAGAGTAGCCCTCAGCCGTCTGATAGACGCTGAAATTCCAGATGTTCCCGGCATTATCCAGCGCAAGGAAGAGCTCAGCGACCGTATCATCGACGCCGTCCTTATCCGTATCGACCTCAGTCTCTCCCAGAGAGGTAAGCGCGGTGAAGTAGTCGGCATGGCCATATTTGTACAGGTAGAATCCAAGGTTAAAGCCGTAGCCTTCCTGATTATCCGGCGCAGCCGGTGTGAGCAGAACGTAGTTATAGATGGAGGCAAGCTGCGGATCTTCCGCGGTGGAGAAGACGGAGCTGTATTCCATATCCCACATGGGGAAGCCCAATGCAGCGGTGGAATAGGTTTCGAGCGTCTTGCCGGTGTCGGGATCAACCTTGTAGAGGTTATAGGGATCCTCTGCATCCATCGCATAGACAACCCCATTGAGGTAATCCAGCGTGGTGGAGGTGATGCTGGGAGCTTCCAGCGCCACATCCGGCGTCCAGGTCTTGTCATTTGCCAGATCCCAGATATAGAGCTGCGCTTTGCCCTCGGCATCCTGCAGCGCGCCGGCGATGGTCACGTCCACAGTCTGTACGGTGACAGTGCAGGAAGCGCTCTTGGTCGGATCCTTGACAGAGGTCGCGGTGATGACGGCCTCGCCCTTTTCAACGGCGGTCACAATGCCGTACGCATCGACAGTGGCGATCTTCTCGTCGGAGGAACTCCACGTCACGGTATCGGGCTTGATACCGAAGGGGCTGACCTCCGCGGTGAGCTTGCCGGTGGTGCCGCGGTAGAGGGTCATCGTCTCTTTATCAAGAGTGACTTCGACAGGATTGTTGAGTTCTTCCTTGTTGAGATTGATCTTATAGGTGCTGTAGTTATCCGCGTAGTCATACACCTGCAGGAGGAGGTGATCGACATCAGCAGCGTCCGCCATATCCAGATTCAGCGTGACGGCCTCGCCGCGAGCTGCGCCTTCCGGAGAACCGGCAGACTTGGAGAGAATGGCCTGCTCGTCATAATCGATGAGGAAGGCCGCTGCAACGTAGCGGTTGTCCTGTGCGACAAGCTCCAGAACCTTATCGCCGGTCTCGACGCTTTCCTTGAAGTAGACATCGGACAGCTCAGGCGCGGTCTTATCGACAAATGCGGTATAGGTCTTTGTAGCGCCATCGCCCAGAGCGTCCCAATCGGTCACGGCGGTTTCACCGCTGTAATCAACATAGTACTCAGGTGCCATGGTGATGCTGACCTTCAGCTCGGCATTCTCCGGCGCGCTCTTGGGAGCGGTGCTGATCGCCAGGTTGGATTTGGCGTATTGCCAGCTTGCGGTGTTTTCATAGTAGAAGGCTGAGGGAACGGTAGCCTCGGTGGTCTTTTCCAGATAGCTGTTGCCCTCGGTATCCGTGATGGTAACGCGGGCATTCGCAGCGTTGCGGATCAGGGAGAAGTATGCCTTTGCAAAGACGGTCGTATCGGGGTTGATGGAATCACGGTCAGGATCGTAGAATTCCTCAGTGACATTGTAGGGGTTGCCGCCGAAGTAATACAGGCTGCTGTCGCCCGCATACTGGACGGTAAGCATCTGATAATACAAAGCATTATTCTGACCGGCAGCGTACATATAGGGAACACGGGACTCCTGTCCGCTCATGTACTCCAGATAGCTGCCGATGTCGAACATGGAGGGATCGGTCCAACTGCCGTAGTAGCCCAGAACCGGGATGGAATGCTCCGTACCCAGCTCGCCTTCCGCGCTGCTGAGCTCGGTGGCATAGACATAACCTTCCACATAAGTACCGGTGCCGTCGCTTCCCTCGTCATAATAGTCGAGCTGTTCCTTGCTCAGCTTGACATTGACAGTGACATGGATGCTGCCATTGGCGGGCACTTCCACGGCGCTCTTACCGAGCTGCTTGAAGAAGAGGTAGGCATCGTAGGAATCGACGTCGCCATCCTCGTCAAAGTCGGCATATTCCTCGTCATTGATTTCCGTGCGAACGCCGGTGACATAGTCCAGAAGCGCCTGACCGTCCGCCGTCGTGATCTTGCCGTCGCCGTTGAAATCGCAGTATTCCATTTCGGAGGCATCCGCAATTTCAACCGCTTCGCCGTCCACAATCCAGCTCACGTTTGCAGCAAGCATGGCAGTCCAGGTGTCTTCAAAGACGACGACGCTGCCGTCGTCAAACTGGTTCGCAAACAGATCCTGCGTAAAGAAGTCAGCGCTCAGCGTGAAAGCTGTGGGCGTGTCTTCCATGTTATAGAGGGTGAAACCGAAGGAGTATTCGCCGGTGCGGTCGGGATCGTCGCCCAGTTCGGCCTTAATCTTACCGTCCGCATAGGAGGCGGTTGCGTTCTCATCCATCAGCAGATAGCTGCCGCTGGAAATCGCCGAGCCAACGTTTGCAAGGCCGGCGCCCTGCCGCAGAACAGGATAGTAGCCCGTGCCGTATTCGCCATAATCCTCGATGATAGGCGCAGCCGTGGACATCAGCAAACTCTGCGCCAGCACGCGGTCAGACAGGCCGGTTTTTTCGGCAAGTCCGTTCTCCTTGATGTACTGCGCAAGTACCGCCGCCATGCCTGCAACCTGCGGGGAGGCCATGGAGGTACCGGACATATTCTGGTAGCCGCCGCCGTCCATCAGGGAGTAGATGTTGCCGCCGGGTGCGGTGATCTCGGGCTTCATCTCCAGAGAACCGGGAATGCCCCAGCTGGAGAAGTCGCTCATGGTATAGTAATCACTGTTAAACTGACCGGAATAGGGTTTGGTAAAGACGGTCATCTTGCCGGTGTAGTACAGGACATTGCCGGCGCCATCGGTGACAGCCTCCGCATTTTCCTTGATGTACTGGCCGTCTGACAGGAGAATGGACACAGCAGGAGCGGACTTGGTGTAATCGCTCAGGTCCATGTTGATCACGCCGCTCGTGTTGTTGGCGATGATCGTCGCAATTGCACCGTTCGCCACGGCGTTTTCTGCTTTTTGATAGAAGGAGATGTCGCCGCGGTTGCAGATGGCGATCTTGCCGTTCAGCACGTCCTTGACAGCCGCAAAATCCGCAGCCGCACCGGGGGCGTCTACATAGACGAATTCGTGCTCGCCCGCGATGGTGATCATGGGCTCGTTGGTATGCCCGGTAGTCTCGGTGTAGAAGATCTTATGGCCGTTGAATTCGATGTAGTTGCCGGTCACGCCGTCATTGTCCACGGAGGCAACCGCCAGAGAGTTGGTATAGGAGCCGGGGGAACCGTTTGTCGCCCAGCTTACGCTCTCGGCATAGGGATAGCCATAGGGGGTATTCTCAAACCAGCTTCCGGAGTTGCCCGCGGACATCGTAACGACGGTGCCGCTCTTGACGATGTTCTCCAAAATAGACTGAAAGGTTGCCTTGGAGTTACGGGAGAAACCGGGGCTGCCGCTGCCGAGCGACAGGTTCACGGAGTCTGCGCCGAGAACAATGGCATCCTCAATGGCTACCATGTAGTCGGAATCATAGGCGCCGCCGCTCTTGCCGAAGACCTTCATGGTGAACACCTGTGCATCCGGTGCGACGCCCTGCGTCAGAACGTCTGCGCTGTCCAGCGCGCTGACATAGGTGCCGTCACCGTTCGGAACATAGCGGTTGCCCGCCGCGATGCCGGTGACATGGGAGCCATGGTCGCCCTCGGTATCGTTGTCATGGGTGATATCCAGATCGTCGTCAGCATAGTTGTAGCCGAAGGGGATCTTCGCGTTGACATAGAGATCCGAAGCGCTCAGCGTCTTATTGGCCTCAACCGCTCTCTTGTAGACGTTCAACTGCTCCAGTTTGGCAGCGATGTCCGACACATCCATAGGGGTGATGCCGCTGTCCTTCACCGCGTAGGTGTAGGCATAGGGATCCAGAGAGGGATGGTCTACGTCCGCGCCGGTATCGACGATGGCGATCTTGCTGCCGGTGCCGGTGTAGCCCGCGGCCCAGGCGGCAGTGGAGCCGATCATCTTGCTGGAGGTCGACATGTTCGGATCGGTTGCTTCGGTCTGGTCGACCACACAGGCTTCATACTGGGTCTCGATGAGAACCTCCTCGACGCCTGCGATCTGCTCAATCTGTTCGATCTGGCCGTATTCTACATTGGCCGAGATGATGTTGGCAGCCAGAGTCAGGTTCCAGACAATGTCCAGAGGTTCGCCGTCCAGCGCCTTTTTGGAGATGACGCGAGCCAGTTTCTGCTGCTCGCTCTCCAGCTTCTGACGGTATTTCACAGCACTGCGGTTCGCGTTGGAAATATCCTCAGAAGTAAAGCCCTTTTCAAGGGTTGATGCGTCTTTCAGAACGATGGAAACACGGACGGTATCCGTATCCGCATACTGCGGCGTTTCCTCGTCTGTAACCGCTTGATTCTTGATGGGCAACTCAAAGTCCACGGAATCGTTGTCCACCTTCTCGAACGTGATGCCATGAGTATCGTCTTCCGTCGCTTCGGTATCGCTGCCAACCGCCAATGCGGGTGTGAGCAGGCCCACCGAAAGAACGAGCGCAAGCAATACTGCGACAGTCTGTTTCCAGAAGCTCGCGTGTTTCATAAGCATTCTCTCTTTCTCCGGTTTTGACCGGTAAAATTGAATGTTTGCATTGGGATTCCGCCGGCAAAACTCCCTCTCCAGCGATTTCCTATACAACCATTTATACTATATCATTTTTATTCATAAGATTTCAATAAATATGCGGCTTTTTTTGCTTTGGCGGATGTAGAAAAATTTAATTTAAATCGGTAAACAAATTGTACAATACTTCCAGTTTTTTATTACTTATCATCAAGCAAGTCTCTTAACGTAACAGTTTCATGTCTCTTTATCACAAAAAGCGGTGTAGTGCCAGAATATTTCTCTCACCTGCTCCCCTTTCGCGGAGGCCGCTGATGGATTGCGTGTTACAGGTAGCGGCGATGTCTCTGCGGCAGCACACGCCCTGATAAAAGCGCCGGACGGAAAGAATTCCGTCCGGCGCTTTCAAGTTCTTGCTTCTATTCGGCAACTACATCCATTTGTTTCTGCTCAATAAACATTGCATCCCCGAAGCTGAAAAAGCGATATCGCTCCTTCACGGCCTCGCGGTAGGCACGCATGGTAAAATCATAGCCGGTAAAGGCCGAAACCAGCATGATCAGCGTGCTCTCCGGCAGATGGAAATTGGTGATCAGCGCGTCCATCGCGCGGAAACGGTAGCCGGGATAGATGAAAATATCCGTCCATGCGGAGCGCTCCGCAAAGGTTCCGTCCTCCGCCGCCAGAGACTCCAGCGTCCTGCAGGAGGTTGTACCGACGCAGACGATACGGCCGCCGTTCTTTTTCGTTTCGTTCAGAAGCTGCGCGGTCTGCGCGGAAATCATGCAGAACTCCGAATGCATATGATGCTCCGTGATCTCCTCGGCCTTCACCGGCCGGAAGGTGCCGAGTCCGACGTGGAGTGTAATATATGCCAGCCGCACCCCCTTCTGCTCGATCTGAGAAAGCAATTCCCGCGTGAAATGCAAGCCGGCTGTCGGCGCGGCGGCGGAGCCGTTCACTTTGGAATACACCGTCTGATAGCGTTCGCCGTCCGCAAGCTCCTCCTTGATATAAGGCGGCAGCGGCATCTTGCCGAGACGCTCCAGAATTTCAAGGAAAATGCCCGTATAATGGAATCGGATCAGCCGGTTCCCGTTTTCGAGAACCTCTGCGACCTCCGCCGTCAGCTCGCCGTCCCCGAAGGAGAGTTTCGCTCCCTCGTGGAGCTTTCTCCCCGGCCTGACCAGACATTCCCAGAGCTTGTCTCCGCGATCGGTAAGCAGCAGCACCTCGACCGCCCCGCCGGTCGGCTCGCGCTTTCCCAAAAGGCGGGCCGGCAAAACTCTGGAATCATTCATGACAAGACAGTCGCCGGGGCGAAGATATTCCGCAAGGTCATAAAAATGCCGGTGCTCTATGCTCTGCTTTTCCGGATTCAGCACCATCAGCCGGGAGGCGTCGCGGCGCTCCAGTGGGGTCTGGGCGATCAGTTCCGGCGGCAGTTCATAATAAAAATCACTTGTTTTCAAAGCTTCCGCTCTCTTTCCTACGAATTCCTGCAGTATTATACCGTATTGCAGGAAAGATTTCAACCGTTTGCACAGCCGGCGGCGGTATTTCATAGGATGGTGCGGAGGTGTTCCCATGAAAGAACCAGTATTTACCGGTGTTGCAACCGCGATTGTCACGCCGTTTGTCAAGAATGAAATTGATTTTGAAGGGTTTGACCTGATTCTCGCCCGCCAGATGCAGGCAGGCGTTTCGGCCGTTGTGGTCTGCGGCACAACAGGCGAAGCATCTACGCTCAGCACCGAGGAAAAGGAAAAACTTCTCCGGCATACCGTTGAGTACTGCGCCGGACGTTGCAAGGTCATTGCCGGCGTAGGGACGAACAGCACCGCTTCGTCCGTCCGTCTGGCGGCGTTGGCCGCCTCCTGTGGGGCGGACGCGCTGCTCGCGGTCACGCCCTACTATAACAAAGCCTCTCAGGCTGGGCTGGCCGCACACTACTTCGCCATTGCCGACGCAACGTCGCTCCCCCTCATTACATACAATGTGCCCTCCCGTACCGGCGTAAACCTTCTGCCGGAAACCTGTCTGAAGCTGAGCCGCCATCCGAACATCAACGGCGTGAAGGAGGCCAGCGGCAGCATCTCCCAGGTCGCACGGATTCTCAGCCTGTGCGGGGAGGACTTCAACGTCTGGTCCGGCAACGACGACCAGATTACCGCGACGATGGCACTGGGCGGAAAGGGCGTCATCTCCGTCCTTTCCAATATCCGGCCCAGAATTACGGTCGAAATTGCGGATGCCTGTCTGCATCAGGATTACTCCGCATCCGCTGCGTTACAGTGCGCCTACATGCCGCTGATTGACGCGCTGTTTTCTGATGTGAATCCCATTCCGGTCAAGGCCGCCCTGAAGGATATGGGCGTCTGCGAGGAAACGCTGCGTCTTCCCCTCACGCCGATGGACGCGGAAAAACGCATGAAGCTCCGCGCCGCGCAGCTCACCTGTCCGGAACGTTAGCCACTTCCGGACAGCGGGAAGTAAAAACCGGCGCGCCCCTAACGGGCGCGCCGGAAAAGCGTTATTGCCGGAGCATCTCCTCCGCCGTTTTCAGGGTGGTTTCCGTGATATTGGCGCCGCCGATGATACGGGCAAGCTCCGCCTTACGGCCCTCCAGATCCAGAGGCTCCACGGTCGTGAAGGTACGGCCGTCGCGCTCGCCCTTGGCAATCAGCAGATGCGTATCCGCCAGCGCGGCAAGCTGCGGCAAATGCGTGACGCACAAAACCTGCTTGCTTTTTGAAACCTGATGGAGTTTCTCCGCGACGCGCTGGGCGGCCCGTCCGGAGACGCCCGTATCCACCTCGTCAAAAATCAGGGTGGGCACATGATCCTTCTCCGCAAGAACATTTTTCAACGCCAGCATGATTCGCGCCAGTTCGCCGCCGGAGGCAACCTTATTCAGCGGCTTGAGCGCCTCGCCGAGATTGGCGGACATATAAAACGCAACCGCATCCGCGCCGGCCGGCGTTAATTCCGTCTCGGAGAATTCGCAGGAAAAACGCACCTTTTTCATATCGAGCTGGGACAGCTCCTCCAGAATCCGCGCGGTAAGCCGCTCGGATGCCTGCTTTCTGGCCTCGCGCAGCTTGTATGCGGCTTCCCACGCGTCCTTCTGAGCGCGCTCCAGCTTGCCCTTGAGCTGCTCCAGACGGTCACCGGAGAATTCCATCTCATCCAGCTCCGCCTGCGCCGAGGCGAGAAAGGCAAGAATATCCTCGCAGGTCGCACCGTATTTCCGGCGCAGCCGGTGGATGGTATCCAGCCTGTCCTCAATCTGCTCCAGCTCGTCGGCGGAATAGGAGAGCTGATACAGCCGGTCCCGAAGCTGTTCCGCCACGTCCTGAATCTGATACATGAGATCGGAAGCCGTATCATGCAGTTGTGAAAGCGAATCATCATATCGCGAAATGCGTGCGAGGGCTCGCTCCGCCTCTGAAAGAAGAGCGGCCGCACCCTGCGAATCCTCATCGCCGTCCAGACAGACGGCCGCGTCCTGCAGCCCTTCGGAGAGTTTTTCCGAGTTCTGAAGCAGCTTACGGCGCGCTTCGAGCGTCTCGTCCTCCCCTGCTTTCAGATCCGCACGGGAAATCTCCTCAATCTGGTACCTGAGCGTCTCCATCCGGCGGAGCTTTTCACTCTCGTCCATACTCAGGCGCTGAATCTCGCGCTGCAAAGAGACGACGTTCCGGTATTTTTCCCCATAGTTCTCCAGAAGCGCCTCGTTGCAGGCAAAACTGTCCAGGAAACTGAGGTGATAATTTTCGTCAAAAAGCGACGCGGAATCATGCTGGCCGTGAATATTGATGAGCTGAATTCCCAACTGACGGAGAACGCTGACCGTCACCGGAACACCGTTGACTCTGCAAACATTTTTCCCGTCCAGATAGATTTCCCGCTGAACCGTCGTCTCGGACTCGTAGGGCACGCCGTTTTCCGCGAACCACGGATACTGCGCCACATCCTCAAAGATCGCGCGCACGGAGGCCTTCTGCATACCGGTCCGGATCATATCGCGGTAGGCTCGCTCGCCCAAAATGGCGGAGATTGCGTCGATCACAATGGATTTGCCCGCGCCGGTTTCGCCTGTCATCACGTTGAAGCCGGGCTCAAACAAAATGTCCGCCCGCTCAATGACGGCAATATTCTCTATATGCAGCAGACGGAGCATGTCGTTTCCCTCTTTTACTCCAACATTCTGCGGATTTCATTGCAGAAGTCCGCTGCGGATTCGCTGTCGCGCATGATGACCAGCGTGGTGTCGTCGCCGGACAGCGTGCCGAGGACGGTGGGCATTTTCAGCGCGTCGATATTGGCACCGGCGGCGTTGCCCAGTCCCGGCATCGTCTTGACGACAATCAGGTTCTGCGCGTAGTCCAGGCTGTTGACACATTCCTTGAAAATGACGCGGAAGCGGGCGCCGAAACGGTCGTGCTCATTCTTCTGCGGTATGCCGTAGCGGTATCCGCCCATTCCGTCCAGAGATTTCACAATCTGCAATTCCTTGATATCGCGGGAGATCGTTGCCTGTGTACTCCTAAAACCGCTTTTGTGGAGCTCGGCAAGGAGCTGCTCCTGGGTTTCAATATTCTTTTCCGTAATCAGTTCGATGATTTTCCGCTGCCGTTCAGCTTTCATTTCCGTCCCTCACTTAAATTTATTTTTGATGATTTCAAAGAAACTCCGCTCGGACAAATGGATCAGTTTCGTTACATATTTTGATTTTGTGATCGTCACCCGGTCGTCCGTATTCAGGCGCAGCGCGCGCCCGCCGTCGACGGAGAGAAAAGCGCTTTTTCTGCCGATCCGTCCAATATCGACGCGAATCACGCGGTCAGCCGACGTCACAACGGTTTTGGTCCGCATATCATGGGCGCAGATCGGCGTGATAACAATATTCTGCGCCGTCGGCTCCACAATCGGGCCGCCCGCGGACATGGAATAGGCTGTGGAGCCGGTCGGCGTACTGATGATCACGCCGTCGCCGCCAAAACTCATCATCTCCACACCGTCGCAGGAAACCGCAAGCTGAATGATACGCGCCACGGCGCCCTTGGTGATCACCGCGTCGTTGAGCGCATCCTCGCGCAGAACAATCTGGCCCTCGTGCTCGACGCAAACGTGCAGCATCATGCGCTCTTCGATGGTATAGTCGTCGCTGGCGAGGCGGGCAAGCTCCTTGATCTGGCTGTTTTCCAGTTCCGCCATGAAGCCCATGGTGCCGATGTTCACGCCAAGGATCGGAACGCCCGCGCGCGTCGCGGCCTTGGAGGCATGCAGGATCGTTCCGTCGCCGCCAAAGCAGATCAGCAGATCCGCGTCGCGAAGCTCCTGCGTCAGATCGTGCAGAATGACATCCTCCGGAAGCTCAAAGTTCTTATCCACGTCAAAAGCAAGACAGATCCGCGTATCGATTCCGGACTCCCTGAGGATTTTTTCCGCAAGATTTGCATACTTGAAATTCCTGTCCCTGTATGGATTCGGGGTCATTACAACTTTTTTCATACGTTCAGCTTCTCATGCGCGGCAGCCACCAGCGCGGCGGTGTCAGGTGTGACCGCTCCCGCCGGGAGCATGGACAGGCCGCCCAAAAATTCGATATTTCCCTCCGGCCCCTTTACGGGTGAAAAGGTCAGATTGCAAACCGTCATTTCCATCTGCGCGGCAAGCTCCAGAAAACCGTCAAGAACCGCCTTATGGACCGCCGGATCGCGGACAACGCCCTTTTTTCCGACCTTTTCCTTCCCCGCCTCAAACTGCGGCTTGATCAGGCATACAATCTGACCGTCGGCGGCCAGAAGCGCCTTTACTGCCGGCAGCACAATCCGCAGGGAGATAAAGGAGACGTCGATTACCGCCAGATCCACCGCCTGTCCGAGCTGCTCCGGCGTAACATAGCGGATATTGGTCCGCTCCATGCAGACCACGCGGGGGTCCGAACGGATCTTCCACGCAAGCTGTCCGTAGCCGACGTCGATGGCGAAAACCTTCTTCGCACCGTTCTGGAGCAGGCAGTCCGTAAAGCCACCGGTGGAGGCGCCGGAATCCAGGCAGGTCAGACCGGTCGGATCGACGCCGAATTCGCGCAGAGCCTTCTCGAGCTTCAAGCCGCCGCGGCTGACATAAGGGCAGGGATTGACGCGAACCTCGATGGCTGCGTCAAACTCCGTCAGCGTCCCCGCCTTGTCGGATTTCTGGCCGTTTACATATACCTCACCGCTCATGATGAGGGACTGCGCCCGGGTTCTGCTGTCGCAGAGTCCCTTTTCCACAAGGAGGAGATCCAGCCGCTCCTTATGCTTCATGATGCAGCACCTCCAGCGCAGTCTTTGCAAGGGATTCCGCGTCCAGCCCCAGCAGACGGTAAAGCGCGGGGAGGGCTCCGTGCGGCACAAAGCGGTCGCCTGCATTGCACAGGCGGATCGGCAGATTCAGGCCCCCGGCGCGCAGGGACGCGGCAATCTCCTTGCCCGCGCAGCCGATACAGACGGCCTCCTCCGCTACCAGCAAATGTCCGGTTTTACGCACGGAGGTGCGGATGGCCGCCATGTCAATGGGTTTGACGGACGGAAGCTTCAACACCTCCGCGAAAATCCCCTGCGCTTCCAGGAGCTTTGCGGCCTGAAGCACCTGATTGATGAGGGTGCCGTAGCTGCAGAGGGTAATGTCCTTTCCCGCTTTCAGGAGAGGAGAAGAGGGGCAGTCCGTGTAAGCGCCGTCGCAGCCGCGCGGGTAGCGCACGGCGACGGGCCCGCGCATCTCGAGGACGGCGCGGCGCATCATCTGCGCAAGCTCCGCCTGATTGGAGGGGCAGAGAACCTGCATATTCGGCACGGAACGCAGATAGTTGATGTCAAGCAGGCCGTGATGCGTCTCTCCGTCCTCGCCGACAAGGCCGGCGCGGTCGACCGCAAAAACGACATGCAGATTCAGCATGGCAACGTCCTGCAGGATCATATCATAGGCGCGCTGCAAAAACGTCGAATAAATTGCCACAACGGGGATCATCCCCTGCTTTGCCAGACCTCCGGCCATAGAAACCGCATGTCCTTCGGCAATACCGACATCAAAGCAGCGTTCGGGGTATTTTTTCTCAAACTCCGACAGGCCGGTTCCGCGTATCATCGCCGCGGTGATGGCGCACACGCGGGGATTCTGTGCGGCAATTTCACACAGAACGCTGCCAAAGGTGTCCGAAAAACTCGGCAAATGGGAGCAAAGGGGCGTGTGCCCGTCTGCCGGGTCAAAGGTGCCGATGCCGTGGAAAACATCGGGGTTCAGCTCCGCCGGGCGGTAGCCCTTTCCCTTCTGCGTGATTACATGCACGAGCACGGGCCGGTTGCAGTCTTTGACAAGGCGGAGCATATATTCCAGCCGCTTCAGATCGTGGCCGTCCACAGGCCCGTAGTACTCAAAGCCCATCTCCTCAAACAGCGTGGAGCCGAGCAGCATCCGCTTCCAGCGCTCCTTCAGACGGTGCGTCAGACGGTAGACGGCTCTGCCGCCGGGGATTGCATGGGTGACGGCGCGATATGCCTTCTTCAGCCGGAAATAGCCCGGCCGGGTGCGCAGCAGGCCGAGATGCTGCGCAATGCCGCCGACATTCGGCGTGATGGACATGCCGTTGTCATTCAGAATGACGATGAGCGGCTCGCTGCTTTCACCGGCGTCGTTCATTCCCTCGTAGGCGAGGCCACCGGTCATGGCGCCGTCGCCCATGAGAGCGATGACGTGATAGTCCTGCTTCAGAAGCGTTCTCGCCCGTGCCATTCCCAAGGCCGTTGAGACCGAGCTCGATGCATGTCCGGCGACAAAGGCATCGCAGCCGCTCTCCGCCGGCTTTGGAAAGCCTGCAAGGCCGCCGAAGGTGCGCAGCGTGCGGAACTGCTCCCGCCGCCCCGTAAGAATCTTATGCACATAGGACTGATGCCCGACGTCGAACAGCAGGCGGTCCTTTGAGGTGTCGAAAACGCGTTCGAGCGCAACCGTAAGCTCCACCACGCCGAGATTGGAGGCAAGGTGGCCGCCCGTGTGCGCGACATTCAGCACAAGAAACTGGCGAATCTCCTCGCAGAGCTGCTCGAGCTGCCGCTCGTCCAGCGCCAGCAGATCCTCTCTTGTGCTAATCTGACTTAATAGATCCAAAAGCTACACAACCTGTCAAATTCGTCACTTTTTCTTTCGCTTTTTCCGGCAAAACGGTGACTTTATGTAGTAAATAATCTTTGAAACGAAATGAACAATCCCTGTGGAGCTGTTCATGGCGATATTCTTGCCAAAGGCTTTTCCTGCAATCGTCACACCGGCAACCAGAGCGGACATGATCAGCTGCGAGACGGTGTCCGAATTGATCTGCGTCAGCGTTTTGACTGCGATCACCGCGGAAGCCGAGCCGGAAACAACGCCGCAGATATCCCCCACCACATCGTTGCAGAAATTGGAAACCTTCTCCGAATTGCGCAGCAGCTTCAACGCCTCGGCGGCGCCGGGGACTTTTTTTGCCGCCATGGAGTGAAAGGGCTTTTCATCCGCCGACATGACGGCTACGCCGACGATGTCAAAGAGGATGCCCAGAAAAACGATCACCAGTAAGACAATAAACGCCTCGACAAGTTCCGCGTCCTCCATGATATTTGAGGAGAGAAAAGAGATTGTCGAGGAGATCAGAACGGTGACGAAGAAGATGGAAACGATCCATTTGAGATTGCTGTTTTTCTTCGCAGGCTGGTTTTTCTTTTTTCGCTTACTTCGGGGCTCTTCGTTGTTCGCGCTCAAAATGAATTCCTCCAGAATGTTGAAAAATGGTGGCGGCAGATAAAGTAAATCTTACGGCTTAGGTCGGGTTGGATTTCCCCTTTGGCTACCGTTCGTCGCCGTCCGGCCGTTTCCGTTTGAAGCCTAGCCGGTATGTTGCCATTGCCGGTACCCGATTGCCACTTAGTCCGCACTGCAATCCAATATCTGCCCCAAAAAGGTCTGCCTAGGTGATTTCCACGGCATTGCGTTCCGATTCTATCCTCTTTTGCAAGTATGATTTCAAGGGGCAATATCGCCCGCATCCGCGGCCACGGATGCAAACGCCTCACTCCCCCATCCCGGCATACTCACGCAAGGCAGGCTACACTGCACACAGCACACGATTCTGTGCACCGCAATGCAGGTTCTATCCTGTTTCGTACGCAGTCCGGGTATCCACAGGAACTGTACGGCTGTCGCACAAGAACAGGTCTCCACGGTAGCCGGGTCGGTTGGTATATGCCATTACACCTCGCCCGGGAACCTTAACCCCCAGCACCCACCCTGATCTGGGCGAAAAAAGCAGGCACCAGGGACTTCATCGATATGCCCTTAAAAGGATTTTTAGGCCCTTCTTCGAGATCGGAACGCTCTGACTAGAATACAGCGCCACCTTTATTATCATACCATATCCAAAGTAAATATACAAGAGCGAAGTCGCAAAAAAACTGAGCTTTGACACATGCTTCCCGGAAGAAGCGCAAAAAACTTCATTTTTCATCCGTTTTTCAAAGAATTATGCATTTTCCAAACCTTTGCTCCGGTAAAACACGCGGCGGTGCTTTCCGGTTTCTATATGCAATTATTCGTATTTTTCCAGCTTGAATATACAAAAACGGACGACGGCTCTGCCATCGTCCGCATTTTTTCCTGAGTTTCACACCTTGCGCATGGCTCGCAGGGCATTCAGAATCGCGAGCATCGCGACACCCACGTCCGCAAAGACGGACAGCCACATGGAGGCAAGCCCGAAAGCGCCGAGGATCAGGCACACGCCCTTTACCGCAAGCGCAAAGGCAATGTTCTCCCCCGCAATCCGGCAGGTTCGCTTTGCAATCCGCAGGAGATTCGGCAGCTTTTCGATATCGTCATTCAGGATGACCGCGTCCGCGGCTTCGACCGCCGCATCGCTGCCGACGCCGCCCATGGCGATGCCGACGTCCGCGATGGTCAAAACCGGAGCATCATTCACGCCGTCACCCACAAAAGCAAGCGTCTGCTTCCCCTGCTTTTGTGCCAGCAGCGCTTCCACATGGCTGACCTTGTCCTGCGGCAGAAGGCGGGCGCGGTACTCGGAAATTCCGCAGGCCGCCGCACACTGTCCGGCAGAGGCGTCATTGTCTCCCGTGAGCATTACTGTTTTCCTGATTCCGCAGTTCTTCAGCGCCGCCAGTGTTTCCCGGACACCCTCACGCGGCTCGTCGCCGATCACGATCGCACCGAGGTATACGTTATCCAGCGCAACATACAGCACCGTTCCGGCCTCCATGATTTCGGGAATCGCAACGCCGCACTTTTCCATCAGGCGGCGGTTTCCCACAGCGGCCTTTTTCCCGTCCACAACGGCGGTAATACCATTGCCGGCCAGCTCCAGAATCTCGCTCGCCTTACCGGAAGGCGCGGGTTCCGCATCCCGTATTGCCTGGGAAATCGGATGCTTGGAATACTGCTCGCACAGAGAGGCGACGCGGAGAATCTCAGGGCGTTTTTCCTCCGGCAGCACCTTTCGGATGGAGAAGCGGCCCGCAGTCAGGGTGCCGGTCTTATCAAAAACAAACGTGTCCGTCCTGGCAAGGCTCTCCAGCGTCAGGCCGCCCTTGACGACCACTCCGATCTTCGCGGCAGCGCCCATCCCGGAGAAGAAGGACAGAGGCACGGAGATCACCAGTGCGCAGGGGCAGGAGATTACAAGGAATGTCAGCGCCCTGTAAAGCCATTCGGTAAACGGCTGGCGGAAAAAGAGCGGCGGAATCACTGCCAAAAGAAGCGCTGCGCCGATCACACTGGGAGTGTAATATCTGGCAAACTTTGTAATCATCCGCTCGGCGTTGGCTTTTTTCTCCGACGCGGACTCCACAAGGGACAAAATACGCGCAACGGTGGACTGCTCATAGACGCTGCCCGCACGGATTTTCAGTACGCTGTTGATGTTGACGCTGCCGGAAACGACTTGACTGCCCTCTCCGACTTCAACCGGCATGGACTCGCCGGTGACCTTCGCGGTGTCCAGCGAGGCTTCGCCCTCGACAACCGTCCCATCAACGGGGATACGTTCGCCCGGGCGAACCAGGAGAATGTCACCAACGGCGACTTCCTCCGGCTCCACCTCGACCTCCTCGCCGTTCCTCAGAACGACCGCACGATCCGGGCGCAGATCCATCAGCGCAGCGATCGACCTGCGGGAACGGGAAACCGCCATGCTTTCAAACAGCTCCCCCACCTGGAAAAACAGCATGACCGCCGCGGCCTCGGTCCATTCCTGCATGCCGAGCGCGCAGCATGTGGCAAGACTCATCAGAAATTTTTCGTCAAAAAGCTGGCCATGCAGAATGTTTCTGACTGCGCTCCAAAGAACGTCGTACCCGGCGATCAGCCATGCTGCCAAGAGAAAGCCGGTCTTCCACCATCCCGGCAAAAACAGTCCTACGGCAAAGAGGAGCAGTCCCGCCGCAATACGCCCCAGAAGGCGCTTCTGCCGGCCAGTCATCCGAGAACCTCACAATCCGGTTCGACGCGGCGGATAATCTTCCTGATCTGCTTCAGGGCCTCCGCCTCCTCCACGCCGTCAGCGTACTCGACGGTCATCTTCTGCGTCATAAAGCTGACAGTCACGGAGCTGACCTCCGGCAGCTTTCCAATGGCGTTTTCCATTTTTGCAGCGCAGTTCGCGCAGTCCAGATCACGAAGTTTGTAGGTTTTCTTCATCTTTCTCTCACTCCTCAATATGTTCTTTGGCCATGCCGATGATGGTCTTGACATGGTCGTCGGCCAATGCGTAATAAGCCTGACGCCCCTCCCTGCGGCAGCGAACCAGCTTTGCCTGCTTCAAAAGCCGAAGCTGATGCGAAACCGCGGAGATACTCATCCCCAGATTCTCGCAGATATCCGTAACGCTCAGCTCCTTCTGAAACAGGGCATACAAAATGCGGATCCTCGTGGAATCGCCGAACACCTTAAAAAGCTCAGCCATCTCAAACAGAGCCTCTTCCTCCAAAACGGGATGCTGTTCCATCTGCTCTCTCCTTTCATTTTTTATTTGCCCAATTGAATAATTGAGCAATCATTCAATTGTAAGGCTATCATAACCGATTTTCTCCGGTTTGTCAACAGGTTTTTTAAAGATTCTCGTAATAAACTGCAAACCCCGAAGGGTGAAGCTTCGCAAAGAAGCGGTTTCCCTTCGGGGTTTGCAGTTGAATTCAGACTTTCTCCTTGACCTTTGCAGCCTTGCCAAGACGGTTGCGCAGATAGTAGAGCTTTGCGCGGCGAACCTTGCCGCGGCGGACGGTTTCAACCTTGACGATGTTCGGGGAGTGTACCGGGAACACCTTCTCGCAGCCGACGCCATAGCTCAGGCGGCGGACGGTGATGGATTCCTCAATGCCGCCATGCTTGCGGGCAATGATAGTTCCTTCGAAAACCTGCACTCTCTCGCGGGTTCCTTCCTTGATTTTTACATGAACGCGAACGGTGTCGCCGACATTCATCTGCGGCAGCTCTTCCTTCATGTACTGGCTGGTCAAAGCCTTCATCAGATCCATATTTCTGTCCTCCTTGTTTATTAGGCGTTCGTACCGGCGTTGACCGCGCCGCGCAGAGGACCACCCATTTGCAGACTTGGTTATGATAGCATAAACAATTCCGCAAATCAAGCTTTTTTTGAGATTATTTTCTCATTTTTTACGGAAACAGAATATATATGTCCAAAACATTAATTTTTTGTCATTTTGGTGTTATTCCGTAAAGTTTTGTGCTATAATCAAAAAAGATTTCAGGGATACAGGAGTTTTTCTATGAAGCAAAAAGATAAAAAGGAACCCCATAGAGCCTACCGTCCCATTCCGGTTCTGAACGCCGATGTCAATGAGGGTCTGTCCCCGCAGGAGGTAAAACTCCGCCAGAGCAACGGTCTGAGCAACAAGCAGCCTGCAAGCAATACCAAAACTGAACGTCAGATCATCAAAGAGAACGTATTCACCTTCTTTAACCTGATCTTTCTCGTGCTCGCCGCGGCGCTGATTGCAGTCGGGTCCTTCAAGAACCTGATGTTTCTGATTGTCGCCGCCGCCAACACCGTTGTCGGAATTTTCCAGGAGACACGCGCGAAGCGGGCTGTCGACAAGCTGACGCTGGTTGCCGCAGGTCAGCAGCGGGTCATCCGTTCCGGTCAGCGCACCGCTGTGCGGACGGATCTGCTGGTCCGCGACGACATCGTGGAATTCTCCGCGGGCGACCAGATCTGCGCCGACGCCGTCGTCCGCGACGGCCAGATGCAGGTCAACGAGTCACTCCTGACCGGCGAAGCCGACGCCATCATCAAGAATCCCGGCGACACGCTGAAATCCGGCAGCTTTGTGATTTCCGGCCGCTGCCGCGCGCAGCTCACGCATGTCGGTGCGGAGAGCTATGCGGCCAAGCTGGCCGCCGAGGCAAAGCGGAACGTCCGTTCCACAAAGTCCGAGATGATGAAATCCCTGACGCGTCTGATCACCGTGGTTGGCATCGCGCTGATTCCGCTCGGCATCGCCCTTTTCCTGCGCCATTATTTGAATGTGTTTCAGGGGCTTTCCCTTCGCGACTCCGTGGAATCCACCGTCGCCGCGCTGATCGGCATGATCCCCGAAGGTCTTTACCTTCTGACCAGCGTGGCAATTGCGGTAAGCTGTCTGAAGCTGGCGCGCAGCCGCGTTCTGGTACAGGACATGAACTGCATCGAAACTCTGGCGCATGTGGATGTGCTTTGCGTCGACAAGACCGGCACTATTACGGAACCCGCCATGGAGGTCACGGATATTTTTCCGCTTGCCTCCGAGCGTTTCAGCTACGAGGACATTGAAAAAATACTCGCGGCGTTCTACTACGGCGAAGAGCCGGACAACGAAACCGCCAGGGCCATGGCGCTTCAGTTCGGGGAACGCTCCAACTGGCACGCAGTCAAGCGCATTCCCTTTTCCTCCTCGACAAAGTGGTCGGCTGCGGATTTCGGAGAGCATGGGCGCTATGTCATAGGCGCGCCGGAGTTCGTCATGGGGGAACGCTATGATGCCATCCGGGACAATGCCGAGCCGTGGTCCGCTCGCGGCTGCCGCGTGCTGCTGCTGGCCTCCTATGAATCCGTTCTGGACGGGCCGCTGGACAGCGCGCTCGTTACGCCGATTGCACTGATTTACCTCTCCAATCTTCTGCGGCCGGATGCGCAGAATACCTTCCGCTACTTTGCCGAGCAGGGGGTTTCCATCCGCGTCATCTCCGGCGACAATCCCATTACCGTTTCGGAGATCGCCCACCGCGCCGGAATCGAAAACGCCGACCGTTACATCGACGCCACCTGCCTGCATACCGAGCGCGACTATGCAGAAGCGGTACGGAAATACACGGTATTCGGCCGCGTCACGCCGGAGCAGAAGCGTTATCTTGTGCGTGCCTTCAAAAGTCAGGGACATACGGTCGCAATGACCGGCGACGGCGTCAACGACGTTCTCGCCCTCAAGGACGCCGACTGCGGCATCGCAATGGCCTCCGGCAGTCAGGCCGCTTCGCAGGTTGCTCAGATTGTCCTGCTGAACTCTCAGTTCGGCGCCATGCCGCATATCGTTGCGGAGGGACGGCGCGTCATCAACAATATCCAGCGCGCCGCCGCACTGTTCCTTGTAAAGAACATTTTCTCCTTTGTTCTGACAATTCTGCTGATGTTTGTCAATATGCCCTATCCCCTTCAGGCAATCCAGCTGTCTCTCATCAGCAGTCTGACCATCGGCGTTCCTTCCTTCTTCCTGGCTCTGGAGCCGAATTATGCCCGGGTGGAAGGCAAATTCATGCGCAACGTCATCCGCCGGGCAATGCCGGGCGGCCTGACCAATATTATCCTCGTCATTCTGGCGGGAATGCTCACTTCGACCTTCCATCTGCCGGATGCGCATTTGAACACGATCGCCGTGTGGCTGCTCTCCGCCGTCGGACTGATTACGCTCTACCACGTCTCCAAACCCTTTACCAAGCTTCGTTTGACCGTGTTCGTCTCAGTGGTCGTGGCAATGCTCTTCAGCCTTCTATTCATTCCCGGCTTCTTTGAGATTCCCGCAATTAATTATCAGTCAGGGCTGATCATGGCCGTGCTGCTTCTTACCACTCCAACTCTGATGCGCTTTTTCCTGTTCATCTTTGACCGTCAGGTTGCGAAGCATGATCAGCGGCCGGTCAAAAAGCTGCAAAAAAAGTCCAATCGGAGACTGCACAGATAAAGAACTTCCCCTTCCGCCCCGCCTGTCCGCCACTTTCCCCGGCAGGCGGGGCTTTCCCCGTCAAAAGTGCCGGCCATCCGCGTTTTGCAGATGACCGGCACTTTGCTTTCGTTATATGAAACGGTGACAGGTTCTTCCGGCTTACTTTTTCAGCCGCATCATCGCGTTGACAACAGCGCCTATAAGGGGACGGGTGGTCAAATCAAGCTGCCCGACATAGGCATGGAACTGCGCGCCGAAGCCCTGTTTGTAGCGGTGCAGGCCGTACTTTGGGTTTTCCTCCACAGGGTATCCCTCCACACCGCGGAAATCGAACCAGTGCCTGCCCGTCTCAATGGCATGGAGCTGCATCCGGTACTGGATCAGCTCATTCTGCCGCTCGTTTGGATACTCGCGGTCGGAGCAGCCGTACATATACCACATGCGGTTTCCAAGCTCGGCCGAGATGGCGGCGCCGATGACTGCGCCGTTCTGCTCCGCAATCCAAAGCTTGGCCGCGCTGCCCAGCCCCGTGAGGAAGTCCGAGAAGTATTCCGTGCTGCGGGGCGTAAAGCCGTTCTTTTCGGCAGTCTGTGCCATCATCCGGCTGAATTCCGGCAGATCCTCCACTCCGCCAAGGCGGACGGTTGTCCCCTTTCGCTCGGCCAGATGGATATGATACCGCCTCGTGCGGTGATAGATTGTCTCCAGAGTCTCCTGTGTGAGTCCCGTCAGATCGGTAACATAGGTCATGCGGGGCTGGAAGAGGGAATAATCGGAGGCCGCATTGCAGGAAAAGCCCAGGCAGGCGGCCTTATCCAGAAACGCCTGGCTTCCCTCCTCAAACATCGGGTCTATGCGGATGAGATAGGCTTTCTGCTTTTTCGCAAGCTCCCTTGCCGCGGAAATCAGCTCCGCAAAGGTGTCAAAATCCTCGTGATCAAAGATCGGGCCGCGGGGAGCGTAAAGCATACAGGTGTTCGTGTGGTGGATGTTGTGCTGCAGAAACGCCATGCTGCCGCGGATTTTCCCGTCCTCACCGCGGCAGAGGATGCCGTGCCAGCCCCAGTCCTTTTTCACCCTTCCCCACAGCGAGGTTTGCATATAATGGCACCATTCCTGCGTCTTGACAAAAGAATCCAGCTCCTGTGCATGATCCAAATCAACAAATTCAATCATAAAGTCTACCCTCTATCGATGCAGCAGCCGCATGACGCGTTCCAGAAACGGCCGGACCGGAAGATCAAATTCTCCCGCATAGGCATGGAACTGCGCGCCAAAGCCCATTTTATACTTATGCAGGCCGTATTTCGGGTTTTCCTCCACAGGATAGCCCTCCACGCCCCGGAAGTCAAACCACCGGCGGCCGTTTTTCAGCGCATGGCACTGCATGGCATATTGCAGCAGCTCATTGGGGCAATCCGCGTGATAGTTCCTGTCGGAGCAGCCGTACATATGCCACATGCGGTTGCCCATCTCCATGGTGATGGTTCCGGCAATGACGTTGCCGTCCTTCTCCGCAAGATACATCTGCGCACCGCTGCCGAGCAGGGTCAGGAAGCGGCGGAAAAACTCCTCGTCGTGGGCAGAAAATCCCTTTTTTTCCGCTGTTTCGTTCATCATGCGGCAGAAAGCAGGCATATCCTGCACGTCTCCCATACGGACGGTCACGCCGTTGCGGAGCGCGCGCCGGACATCATAGCGCTTCATGCGGCTGTAATGTGCAAGCAGGGATTCCGGCGTAAAGCCGGACAGATCCGAAACATAGCACATCCGCGGCTGGCTCATGGAATAGTCGATCGCAGCCTTACGGCGAAAGCCGAGCTGCTGCGTACATTGCAGGAATTCCTCATCCGTCGCCTCGATCAAAGGGTCGATCCGCAAAAGATAAGCGCCGCACTGCTCCGCAAACTGTCGGGCGGCGGCAATCAGCTCCTGAAAGGTTGCAAGATCTCCCTCGTCAAAGATCGGCCCGCGCGGTGCGTACAAAATGGAGGTTTTCAGTTTTCGCGACGTGTAGCGCAGCAGCGCCATGCTGCCGCGGATATTGCGGCTGCGGTCGCGGCACAGAATGCCGTTCCACGTCCGGTCTGTCCGGAAACGGCCATAAATGGAGGTTTGCATGAAATGGCATTTGGGATGTGCCTGAACAAATGCGTCCAGTTCTCCGGCGTTGGTTATATCCACGATTTCTGTCATTGTATCTTCCTCAATCGAAAAGTATCATATATAAATTGTACCACGCATCCCCATTATGGTCAACCACATTTCCGCCCCGCAGTAAAAAAACATGATTTCCTCAGCGGAACACTTCCCCCGCCGCGTCCAGCATCTCGATACGCCGGCATTTTGCAAAGGAGGGACGCAGCGCAGGCAGATACCGCTCGACTGCCGAGGCGAGCAGCATGGGATTCAGGGGAGGATTCTGCGCGCTGACAACACAATCAAGAAGGAGGCTGTCCGGCCGGGACGTGATCTCGCAGGATTCCAGCAGGCCGCGGATGTCCGTTTCCTCCATGCCGCGTTTGGTTCGTTTTTCAACCATCAGCCGCGGCTGGCAAAGCAGGGCGGCAATCTCCCGCTCCGCGCCAGCGGGCACGCCGACGTCATATTCCAGCGTAAGCTGCACACGCACCAGAGCCAACTCCCTGGCCTTTCTGGAGCTTTCATAGACTTCCCGTACCCGTACGCCCACGGGAAGCACCTGATTCAGTGCATCCGGTGCAATCGTCTCGTCGGTATCCAGCTCATATTCCATGATCTCGCACACGCTCTCCATACCGACGCTGAGCGGCAGCAGCATGGACACGTAGGGGTGGGGGGTGTATCCCTGCGAATGATGCAGCAGAACGCCTGCCCTGCGGAAGGCACGCTGCATCAGCCGCATCAGATCTAAGTGCGACATCCAAACGGCGGTTCCGGTTTTTTCAAAAAGAACCCTATGCATCGCAGCGTCCTCCCTTCAGCAGGCAGTTTGCCCCGCAGCCCGCGCAGGATGTCCGGCAGTCCTCCGTCGTTTCGGAGCGGTATGCTTTTTCCCGCTCCCGTTTCAGGAAAGCGCTGCTGACGCCGTCGGAAATCGTCTGCCACGGCAGGAGCTCATCTTCTGCGTAGCCGCGGGTCGTATAGAAGTCCGGATCGATGCCGCAGGCTTCAAAGGCGTTCAGCCATGTTTCGTAAGAGAAATATTCGTCCCAGCCGTCCAGCCGCGCACCGTGATTGACCGCTTCCTCCAGCACTCTGCCGAGACGGCGGTCGCCCCGCGCCAGAACCGCCTCCAGACGGCTCAGGTCTGCGGCGTGCCAGTTGTATTCCACGCTTCTGGAGGGCATGGCGTCTTTCAGCAAACGCTGCCGGCGCATGTATTCCTCCGGCGGGATCTGCTTCTCCCACTGGAAGGGGGTGAAGGGCTTTGGCACAAAATATGCCGTCGCCACATGGATACGCACGCCGCGCTTTTTGTTGCTGGCATGGGCGCGCCATGTCTGCAGAATTTTATACACCAAATCGGCGATGCCGAGGACGTCCTCATCCGTCTCCGTCGGCAGGCCGAGCATAAAGTACAGCTTGACGTTATTCCACCCGCCCTCAAAGGCCGTCGCGCAGGTCGTCAGGATTTCCTCCTCCGTGACGTTTTTGTTGATGGCGTCGCGCAGGCGCTGCGTTCCGGCCTCCGGCGCGAAGGTCAGTCCGCTCTTGCGCACCTGCTGGAGCTTGTGCATCAGCTCTCTGGAAAAGTTATCCGCACGCAGAGACGGTAGCGACAGATTGATCTTGCGCGGCGCGCAGTAGTCCAGCATCCGGTCCGCCAGCTCCGGCAGGCAGCGGTAGTCGGAGGTGGAAAGGCTGGAAAGCGTAATCTCGTGACAGCCGGACTGCTCCAGAAGATCGGTCGCCTGCCGAAGCAGAACCTCCGGCGAGCGCGGGCGAACCGGCCGGTAGCAGAAGCCCGCCTGACAGAAGCGGCAGCCGCGGATGCAGCCGCGCATCACCTCGAGATTCGCACGGTCGTGTACGATCTCCATATTCGGAACGATCATATCCGTCGGATAGAGCGCATCGTCCAGATTGCGGATGATGCGCTTCGTCACTGTTTCGGGCGCGCCGTGCAGCGGCGTGATGGCCGCAAGCGTACCGTCCGGGTTGTAGGTATGCTCATAAAAGGACGGCACATAGACGCCCTCGATCTTCGAGACGGCAAGCAGGAAGTCCTGTTTGCTCCAATTCTCCCGCTTTGCCTGCCGGTAAAGGGTCAGAACTTCGCAGTTGACCTCCTCCCCCTCACCCAGAATGAAAAAGTCGATAAAATCGGCCAAAGGCTCGGGATTATAGGTGCATGCACCGCCGGCAAACACGATGTGTTTCAGTTCCTTCCGTTCCGAGGCCCGCATGGGAAGCCCCGCAAGGCGCAGCATATTGAGGATATTTGTATAGCTCATTTCATAACCGACGGTGAAGGCGATCATGTCAAACTGCAGCAGAGGATCGCCGCTTTCCAGCGCATAGAGCGGAATTGCATGCTCCCGCATAGCGGCCTCCATATCCCCCCACGGCGCAAAAACACGTTCGCACCAGACACCATCCATCCGGTTCATCACGGCATACAGAATACGCATGCCGAGATTTGACATGCCGATCTCATAAGTATCCGGAAAACAAAAAGCAACGCGCAGATCTACCTCCGCACGGTTTTTCACGATCTGGTGATATTCCCCGCCCACATATCTCGCAGGCTTCTGCACCGTCGGCAGGATACGTTCCAGCGTATTTGTCATTCTCTCTCCTCGCTCATCTGTATGATACTGAGCAGATACTGCCCGTACTCCGTCATTTTCAGTTCCTCGCCTATGGCCGCAAGCTGCTCGTCCGTAATAAAGCCCTGCTGCCACGCGATTTCCTCCGGGCAGGCGATATAAAGCCCCTGCCGGGACTGTACCGCTTCGACATACTGCGCGGCGTTCAGCATCCCCTCCGGCGTTCCCGTATCCAGCCACGCGATACCGCGTTCCAGCAGCTGCACATGCAGCATGCCCTCCTGGAGATACCTCTCGTTCAGCGCGGTGATCTCCAGCTCCCCACGGCCGGAGGGCGTGAGTGTTTTGGCCAGCGGCACCGCATTTTCATCATAAAAATACAGCCCCGGCACCGCATAACGGGACTTCGGCCGTTTTGGCTTTTCTTCAATGGAAAGTACCTTCTGGTTCCTGTCGAAAGTAACCACGCCGTATGCACTCGCGTTCTTGACGGGATAGCCGAATATCGTGGCGCCTTTCTCCCGCGACGCGGCGGCACGCAGGAGGTTGGCAAAATTCGCGCCGTAGAAAAGGTTGTCACCCAGCACAAGACAGGAACGGTCCCCCGCAATATAATCCTCCGCAATCAGGAAGGCATCGGCGATGCCTTTGGGAACCTTCTGCACGCCGTAGTCGATGCGGACGCCGAGCTGACTGCCGTCCCCCAGCAGCCGCTGATAGGCCGTCAGATCCGCAGGCGCCGTAATGACAATCAGTTCCCGTATCCCCGCCTGTAAAAGAACGGAGAGGGAATAGTAGATCATGGGCTTGTCATAAATCGGGATCAGAGGTTTGGAAACGGCCTTGGTCATCGGATACAGGCGGCTTCCCTTTCCTCCGGCCAGAATGATTCCCTTCATGCGTCGTTCCTCCTGTTGTAGTATCGCAAGATTTCAAGCGCCGTGCGGAGCTGCAGCACCCGAAGCTCCGGCGGCATACGGTCGAGCTGCGCCACGGGTTCCATGTTGACGGTTCCGTCATAGCGGATCTCGTGCAGCGCGGAAAAGATCGCCTCCCAATCCAGAAGTCCGTACCCGGGAAACAGATGCAGATCTTCAAATACCGGCTCAATTTTGCCGAAATTGTCATTCAGGTGCAGCACGGCAAGCCGGTTTCCGTACCGCCGGATCATCGCAGGCACATCCTGCCCCGCGATGTTGGCATGGCCGGTGTCCAGGCAGATGCGCACGCGGTCGCTGTTCAGCCGGTCGCAAAGCGCAAGCATGTCCTCCGCGGAGGTATAGGGAAAGGCCGGATCGCCCGGGAGCTGGACATGGCGGTAGTCGAACATGTTTTCAAGTTCGATAACAAGATCGAATTTCTCCGCCAGCGGCAGCAGCGCGCGGAACCACTGAACGTTCCACTCATGCAGCCGCTCCTTCATGCCCTCCCCGCGAACGCGGAAGAGATAGAGCACGGGATGAAAAACCAGATTCCGGCAGCCGAGGATATGGCAGGCTTCCATTGTGCGGGCATAGATCTCATAGGGAGGCTCAAAATGGAAATCCTCCGCCACGGTTTGCTCCCATGAGGCGTGCGCCTGCAGCACCGGCAGGCCGATACGGTCGGAAAACCGCCGGACTTCCCGCGTCCACTGTCTCCAGTCGTCTTTACGCAGCGGGGAATCCAGCGGCCGGCTGTAAACGCTGATGGGAAAATCCAGACCGTCAAAACCCGCGTCACGGATCGTCTGCATCGCGTCAAAGACCGTGGTTGTTTTGCAAAAGTGCGCCATTGCGCTGGTATATTTCATAAATTCCTTTCCGGAATGAATCTGCCGGGAGATACATAACCTAAATCTGAACTTCATCTGTTGACATTTTGTTGGTTTAAGTATATCATCAAGGCAAAGATTTGTCAATTTTCAACTTGGGAGGTGGCCGCATGGGATTCAGAAATCGCTGTCTTTCGCTCTATCGGAAGATCAGCCGGTTCTCGCAGCGAATCGCGTCCTATCACGTTTCGCTCTATGCGGCGAATGCGTCATTTTATATTATCCTCTCCATTTTCCCCGCCGTCATTCTGATTCTGAGTCTTCTGCCCTACACGGCTTTTTCCGAGACGGATCTTTTGACCGCGCTGGAGGGAGTCATCCCGAGTATCCTCGAACCGCTTCTGGACTATGTCATCCGCGATCTGAGCGCCTCGAGTACCTTTACCCTGGCCTCCGTTTCCGCTCTCGTCGCGATCTGGTCCTCCTCGCGCGGCGTTTACTGTATTCAGGTCGGCCTCAACGCCATTTGCGGCGTTCGGGAAAGCCGGAGCTATCTGCACATGCGCCTGCTCAGCATGGTCTATACCGCGTTTCTGGTCGGTGCGCTGCTGCTGACGCTGGCAATCCACATGTTCGGCCAACAGCTCATTCAGTTCTTCTTGAGCAAGCCTCTGCCGGTTCTGCAGTTTCTTGCAAAGATTCTTCAGTTCCGCGGTCTGATTCTGCTACTGATTCTAAGCGCCCTGTTTATTGCGATTTTCTGTGTCTTTCCCAACCGGCGCATTCCCCCGCGCCGCACCTTTCCCGGCGCGGTCGGCGCGGCGCTGGGCTGGCTCATTTTCACCGAGCTGTTTTCCTATTATGTCAAGAACTTCGGCTCTTACTCCGCATTTTACGGCAGCCTCTCCACCGCCGCCATCGCAATGCTCTGGCTTTATATCTGTATTTCCATTCTCTTTTACGGCTGTGTGTTCAACCAGTTGATCGACCGCAGGCGCATATAAGTACCTCCGCCGGGAATCCCGGCGGAGGCGTTTGTTTACTTTCTGTCGAAGGACATGCAGTCGGTACACTGCTTGACGGTCGGATCCGTTTCGTGAGTGCCAATCTGAATCTTCTCCAGAGAGCAATAGTTTTCGCTTTCGCAGTGATGCTTGCACTGGGATACGGTACACTGGATGCAGCGGTTTGCGGTGCAGTTCATAGTCTTCTTCCTCCTTTTTTTCATGCAGGGCTACTGCTCTGCACATAGTCCTAGTTTGCGCGCAGAAGCCGCGAATACCACCGGAAATTCCTGCGTTTTCAGGAAGAAGAATCCAGAATTGACACACACCGTCAAAGCCTGTATAATAGAATGCAGCCGCACAGCCTGCGCGGAGTCGCGGGAGTTCTCACCGGCAGCCGCATACCATTGTATGCACCGGATTGGGACACTGTGCTTTTCAGGAGGAGATACTATGATCAAGGTTGCTCCGTCGATTCTGTCCGCGGACTTTGTCAATCTGGAGCGGGATATCCGCAAGCTTCCGCAGACCGGCGCCGACTATGTGCATGTGGATGTCATGGACGGGATCTTTGTCCCGAACATTACCATCGGTATCCCGGTCGTCGCCGCGATCCGACGCGTGACGGCTCTGCCTCTTGACGTCCATCTGATGATCGACCGTCCGCTGCGTTATGTGGACCAGTTCTGCAAGGCCGGCAGCGATCTGCTCACCATCCATGTCGAGGCGGATACTGAAGAAAATACGCTTGAGGCGCTGAAAAGAATCCGCAGTCACGGCGTCCGTGCCGCCGTTTCCGTCAAGCCCAATACGCCTGCACAAGCCATTCTCCCCTTTCTTCCGCTGTGCGATCTCGTTCTGATGATGACGGTGGAGCCGGGCTTCGGCGGACAGGCATTTATGGAGCATCTGATGCCGAAGCTTCGGCAGCTCCGCGCCTATATCGACGAGCAGAATCCGGACTGCGAGCTGGAGGTGGACGGCGGCGTGAACGAGCAGACCGCACAGATCTGCCGCGCAAACGGCGCGAATGTCCTTGTCGCGGGCAGCGCCTATTTCA
>CAJMQR010000007.1 GCA_905215665.1 uncultured bacterium
TTCTCCAGTTCCACCTCAATCAGGATGATATCGTCTCCGATCTGCCGGATACAGTTCCACGGGATCACAAAATCGTCCCGCCGCCCGATCATACCGAAGAATTTGCACGGTCCCGGCACGATGATCGCCACGATCCTGCCGTTTTTGATGTCCACTTCCACGTCCGTTACAAAGCCCAGCCGAGCGCCGTCGCAGATGTTCACGACCTCCTTGCACTTCAGGCTGGAAAACCGCTTGCCCATACGCTCACCCACCTTTTCTTCATGAGCCTATGCGGCGCCGCAGCGGAATATGCCTTATTGTGAAATTCCATAAACAGTCCGTATAGCGTCGGACATTGGCATCAGGAAATACAAATGGCCTTTCGGATGCTGGAAATGGCGTTTTTTTCCAGTCTCGACACCTGCGCCTGGGAAATACCGACCTCGGAAGCAACTTCCATCTGTGTTTTTCCGTCGAAAAAGCGCAGCGCCAGGATGCGCTTTTCCCGCTCTCCCAGCATGGAGATTGCTTCGCGCAGCGCAATGCGTTCCATCCACTGCTCGTCCGTATTCTTGGTGTCGCGCACCTGATCCATCACGGTCAGGGGATCTCCGCCGTCGGAATAGACCGGTTCATAAAGAGACACCGGCGCGGAAATAGCGTCCATGGCATTGACTACCGTCTCCTCCGGCACTCCCATCCGTTTGGCGATTTCCTCAAAGCTCGGCTCACGCGAATTCTCGGCCAGCATCGCCTCCTTGCACTGCAGAACACGGTAGGCCGTGTCGCGCACGCTCCGGCTGACGCGCATGGCGCTGTTGTCGCGCAGATAGCGCCGGATTTCCCCCGCGATCATGGGCACGCCGTAGGTGCTGAATTTCACGTTCAGATTCACGTCAAAGTTGGCGATGGCCTTGAGCAGCCCCACGCACCCCACCTGAAACAGGTCGTCCGGGCTTTCTCCCCTGCCGAGAAATTTCTGGATTACGGACAGCACCAGGCGGAGATTTCCCTCGATCAGCTTCTGGCGCGCCGCTTCGTCTCCCTCGCGGCTCAGCCGCAGCAGCCGTACCATTTCATCGTTTTTCAGCGTTTTGAGATGCGCCGTGTTGATGCCGCTGATCTCGACCTTTCCCTGCATAGACCGTATCCTCCAAAGCCTTACTACTGGTCAGTATTTCCCAAGAAAAGGATTTGATACGGCCGTTTTGGAAATCTCACAAGCTTCTTCGACCATACGCGCCACCAGTTTGGAGGATTCTACAAATTTTGCTTCAGGGGCTTTACAGCCGGTGCTTTTCATGCTAGGATTTAAAAAACGTGTTCTTTAAGAGCGGTACAGAGAGACCGACAAGGATACAGAAATAAGGGTAATCTGCGGGATTTTTCTGCCCGCCTGCCTTGTTGTGTCTGAACGCCTTGCCGCTGTACTGCGGCAGGGCTTTTTTGCTGCCCAAAGGGAAAGGAGCGTCAGATGCAGACGATAGAAATCACGGATGAGCTGGGCTTTCAGCGCACGCTGCGCCGTCTGGCCCACCAGATTCTGGAAAACAACCCCGAGCCCGAAAAGCTGATCCTCGCGGGGATCCTGCGCCGGGGTGTGCCGCTGGCAGACTGCCTCGCGGAAATGATGGAGGAGTTCGGCGGCGTGCGTCCCGCCGTGGAGACGCTGGACATCACCCTCTACCGGGATGATCTTTCCGAGCTTTCCGAGCAGCCCAACGTCCGTCCGTCCGTGTTTTCACGGCCCGTGGAGGGTATGACGGTGATTCTGGTGGACGACGTCATCTATACGGGCCGGACGGCCCGCGCCGC
This sequence comes from uncultured bacterium, assembly GCA_905215665.1. Classification (GTDB taxonomy): domain Bacteria; phylum Bacillota; class Clostridia; order Oscillospirales; family Oscillospiraceae; genus JAZOXB01. The sequence goes on from CAJMQR010000007.1 coordinate 1,798, forward strand.
GATGGACGCCGTCATTCATATGGGCCGTCCCGCCCGCATCCGTCTGGCGGTCATGGTTGACCGCGGCCACAGAGAGCTTCCGATCAATCCCGAATATGTCGGAAAAAACGTCCCGACTGCACGGGACGAGCAGGTTCGTGTGATGACCCCGCAGTATGACGGCGCATGGGGCATCCGCCTGTTGAAACCAGTCATTGTTTCACAATAAAAATAAATCAAACGGAGGACAAAACAATGAACATGATCTACGGAGTAAAGGACAAGCCGAAATTCGGCCAGACGCTGGTCTTTGCGATTCAGCAGCTTCTGGCCATCATGGCCGCGACACTGGTCGTGCCCGTCATCATCAACGGCGCCACCGGCAGCACTCTCAGCCCCGCCGCCGCGTTGCTGGGCGCAGGCGTCGGCACACTCGTCTACCTGCTTTTCACCAAATTCCGCAGCCCGGTCTTCCTCGGCAGCTCCTTCGCCTTCCTCGGCAGCATGTCCGCCGCGTTTGCAGGCGGCGTGTCCATGTCTCTCGGCTATGCCGGCCTGATCGTAGGCGCCATTCTGGCAGGACTTGTCTACGTTTTGATTGCAGTTATCGTTAAAATTGCCGGTGTTGGCTGGATCCAGAAGCTCATGCCCGTCGTGGTCATTGGGCCGACCGTCGCCATCATCGGCCTTTCTCTGGCCGGAAACGCCGTCAGCGACCTTGTAACCGGCAGCGTAAAGGACGCCGCAGGCGCATCCGTCGCCTCCCCGCTTGTCACTGTGCTGTGCGGGCTTGTCGCGCTGGCCGTCACCATGCTCTGCTCCACCTACGGCAAGAAAATGCTCCGCCTGATCCCCTTCATCATCGGCATCCTTGCAGGCTACGCCGTCGCCGCGATCTTCACTCTCATCGGCCAAAGCACCGGCTGCGATGCGCTGCTCGTACTGGACTTCTCCAAACTCACTGCCCTGTGGGAAGGCGGCATCACCCTCAAAACCTTCATCAACTATGAGCTGGTTACAAAGGATCTGGTCTTCCTGAAAGCCCTGCCCGGCCTGAAGGAAATGAGCTGGAGCTATGTCGGAGCCATGGCCATGGCCTATGTGCCTGTCGCCTTCGTGGTCTTTGCCGAGCATATTGCGGACCACAAGAACATCTCTTCGATCATCGAAAAAGACCTTCTGGTCGATCCCGGCCTGTCGCGCACCCTTCTGGGCGACGGAGTCGGCTCCATGGCCGGCGCCCTGCTGGGCGGCTGCCCCAACACCACTTACGGCGAATCCGTGGCCTGCGTCGCCATCACCCGCAACGCCTCCGTTGTCACGATTCTCATGACCGCGCTCTGCGCCATCGTGGTCAGCTTTTTCTCCCCCTTCGTCGCCTTTGTCAACTCCATCCCCGGCTGCGTCATGGGCGGCACCTGCATCGCGCTCTACGGCTTTATCGCGGTTTCCGGTCTGAAGATGATTCAGAAAGTGGATCTGGGCAAAAACAGCAATCTGTTTGTTGTCAGTACGATCCTTATCGCCGGCATCGGCGGGCTTTCGCTGACCTTCGGAAAGATCACGGTCACCCCGGTCGCCGTTGCTCTGATTCTCGGAATTCTGGCAAACCTTATGCTGAAAAAGGAAAAATAAACGATACAAAACAGCCGCCGACCGGAAGGGATGCTTCCGGCCGGCGGCTTTGTTATTCGTCAAAGAAAGTGAAGATTTTATCCAGATACTCCTGTAAAAACTCATTTTTTGCGGAGAAAAGCTCGTGCTTTTGATCCGGATAGAAGTGATAGCGCACGTTGGAAGTCCGCTTCGCAAAGATTCTGTGTTCCTCAATACGAACCTGTGTGTCCTGTCCGGCGCTGAACAGGAGGACGGGAACGCAGATCTTTTTGCAGTTTTTCCGGCGCAGAACGTGGCGGCGCAGGGCAACCGATTCATAGATCCAGCGGTTTGTCGCCCCGTCCGTCTGATAAGCAGGATTCTCGATGCGGCATTTCATATTCCAGCGGAAGCGCGCCTCGCTGGAAGCGCTGCTGGTTTCCACCGTCGCGTCGGGGTTAAAGCGGCAATGAAACAGTGTGCTGGTCTCCCGCTCGCCCCTGCGCAGCAGGAAGCGCGTCCCCAACAGGGCAACCGGATACGGCAGATCCCCCGCACGCGGACAGAACATGGGCGCGGAGAGCACCGCTTTCTGAAATTCCCCGGGATACTCCTGCAGATGCCGCGCGGCTACGCCGCCGCCCATGGAATGCGCGTAAAGATACATTGGAAGCGGCCCGGCGCAGGCGCGGAATTCCGCGGCGAAGCAGTGCAGGTCGCGCACATAATCGTCAAAATGCTCCACATGGATGATGCCGCCGGAGGCGTGTCCTCGCTGGGTCGGGAGAAATACATGATATCCTCTGTTCAGAAAATACCATGCCATCTCCAGATATTTCCCGGGGAACTCCGTAAAGCCATGCAGAATCACCACGGCGGCGCTGGCATTCTCCGCCAGATAGCCTTCCCAGCCGAGCTGGGTGCCGTCAAAGGAGGAAAAGCTTCCCGACAGGCGGAAGGGCTCCAGCCGTTTCTGGATGGCGGTCAATGTCTCAATGTAGCCGTTTTCCTCCAGTAGAACCGTCTCATTGCCGGGATGAAAAAACTCCATGTCTGCGTCTCCCTTCCTTTGTCCTCCAAACGGGAATACAGCAATTATACCACAAACACACGATCTTGCAAGGATGAAATTCTCCCATTGCGGACATACTGAACGGGAAGGGGCGTGCGGTATGTTTCTGTTTTTGTTGGTCACGATCATTGTTTATCATCGCTGCTTCCGCCGGTTTGACGCGGAACAGGAGGAGGACTTCGGCTGTCCCTGCCGCCGGCTTGCATTTGACAGCGGCGGGAAAAAACTGCAGGGATACCTCTTCGGTGAAGGCGACTGCCTGGTGGTCATGGCCGCCGGTCTGGGCAACAGCGCCTGCCATTACAGTCCGCAGATCCGCTACTTCCTGAACGCCGGCAGGCGTGTGTTCGCCTTCGACTATACGGGCTGTTATGAAAGTCAGGGACGTTCCTGCCGCGGATTCCCGCAGGCACTCGACGATCTGCGGGCCGCGCTGCGTTTTCTCAGAGAGAACGTTTTTTTTGGAAGCAGGCATCTTTTCCTCTTCGGTCACAGCATGGGCGGCTACGCCGTGTGCAGTATTCTTCCGGAGTGCCATGCGGACGCGGCAGTCAGCGTGGGAGGCGTCAACAGCGCCATGGAAGCGACGATCTCCGGCGTTTACCACTATTTCGGCCGTCTCGCCTTTCTGCACTATCCCTTCCTCTATCTGTATCAGCTTCTGCGCTTCGGGCGTAGGGCGCTGAGGCAGGAGGCCATTGACGGCGCGCAGGATGCCAGGGCCCTGCTTCTCGTCAACGGAGTGAACGACTGGATCGCCCCGCTGGACCGGGCCTCCGTCATTTCGCACATGAGTCGCGTTCAAAACAGCGCCGTCCACTGCCTTCTCTGGGCCGAGGAAGGCCGCGACGGCCATACGGATCTCCTGTTCGGCCGCAGCACACAGGAGGCCAATCCCCTGCTGATGCGTCAGATCGACCGTTTTTTTGAGGAGGCCGTTTCCTCGGAAGGAGCTCCGAAAAAACTTGTCGCAATTCCGGAAAAAGTAGTTGACAAGAGCGTTCTGCACTGATATAATGTGAAAGCTGTCAATGCAGACGCTGCTATAGCTCAGCAGGTAGAGCGCATCCTTGGTAAGGATGAGGTCGCCAGTTCGAATCTGGCTAGCAGCTCCACGAAAACCCTTGAAACTCTTGAGTTTCAAGGGTTTTTCTTATTTCTTCGAAAAGCCATGACCTCATCCTTCACATCAAAATTTTGATTAGGGATGAGGTCATAATTATGAAGAAAACTGAGATCCCAACACGAGAATCTTCAGCTTTCCGCTTTTGTAGGCGGGCAGTGGCAGAGGGAGAAAGCGGGCATGCTGTCTGTGGTTACTTGCGGCCTGCCAATTCTCCTGCCCTTGGCGTTCGCCATACCGGAGCGGACACGGCTTCTTATCATGGCAAGCTCCAACCGGCTGAACACGTCCGCCATCTCCAGGAACGCCTCGCTCATGGGTTCTGCCGTCCCGTGGCGGCAATCCAGCGCGCAGCGTCAGCGATACACGCAAACTCCGGAGCGCATCTCTGCTCACTTTTGATTGTGAAGGGATGCGCTCTCCTTCTGTCAAAGAAACCGGCTTTTTCTTTGAAAAAGCCGCTCCGCCGCCGAAAGGCGCCTTAAAATCTGGCTGATTCCGGGCAAAAAGCGCGTTTTCTTCCACGCACGGACAAATTAACCCCCCGGGGGGCTTGCGCCGCGCGGCGGCGGCTCCTATAATAAACCCGAAAAAGGTGAGGGCTCGATTTATGATTCATGCGGAACATCTTTCATTCACATATGAAGGCAGCGCAAGGCCGTCTTTGGACGACGTCAGCCTGCACATCCAGCCGGGGGAATTCGTCGCGATCCTCGGCCACAACGGCTGCGGAAAGTCCACGCTGGCAAAGCATCTGAATGCCCTGCTGCCCCTGCAGTCGGGGAAGCTGACGGTCGCCGGAATCGACGTCTCCCGTGAAAGTGAAATCTGGAAGCTCCGGCAGAAGGTTGGCATGGTCTTTCAGAATCCGGACAATCAGTTCGTCTCGACCATCGTGTCCGAGGACGTCGCCTTCGGGCTGGAAAACTATGCGCTTTCCGAAGCGGAGATTCCGCAGAAGGTTTCCGAGGCGCTGGCCGCCGTCGGCATGGCCGGGTTTGAAAAACGATCCACGCATATGCTCTCCGGCGGGCAGAAGCAGCGCATCGCGCTGGCGGGCGTTCTGGCAATGGACCCGGAGATTCTGGTTTTCGACGAGGTAACCTCCATGCTCGATCCCAGCGGGCGGCAGGAGGTGCTCGATACCATCTGGCGGCTTCACCGCCGGCACCACAGGACGGTTGTGATGATCACGCACTATGTCGAGGAGGCGGTTGCCGCCGACCGCGTCTATCTGCTTCACCACGGAAAGATCACCGCGGAAGGAACTCCCAGAGAAATCCTGACCGTTCCGTCGCTGCTGTATGCCGCCGGGCTGACCCCGCCGGTGCCGGTGCGCCTGTATCATGATCTTGCGGAAAGGGGCATACAACTGCCCGAATGTCCGCTGACCAACGAGGAGCTTGTGGAGGAATTATGCCGATTACAGTAGAAAACCTTTCCTATTGCTACGGCAGCGGAACGCCCTTTGAAACGCAGGCACTTCGGAATGTGTCGCTTTCCGTCGCGGACGGGGAATTCATCGGCATCATGGGGCACACCGGCTGCGGGAAATCCACACTGCTTCAGCTTCTGGCGGGGCTGCTGGTTCCTTCCGCAGGCACGGTCCGCATCGACGGGGAGGATATCAACCGCAGAGGCTTTGACAAAAGTGTCCTGCGCCGGAAACTGGGGATCGTGTTTCAGTATCCGGAATGCCAGCTCTTTGAGACGACAGTGCAGAAGGACGTCGCCTTCGGTCTGAAGCATTCCGGGCTGGCAAAAGCCGAGATTGAGGAGCGCGTCCGCTGGGCGCTGGAGCTATGCGGCTTCGACTATGCGAAGATCCGTCAGAAGGCCCCCATGGCTCTGTCCGGCGGAGAAAAACGCAGGCTGGCCATCGCAGGCGTGCTTGCGGTGCGCCCGCAGTATCTGCTTTTTGACGAGCCCTTTGCCGGACTGGACCCTCTGGGGCGGGACGCTTTTATCCGCCTGACGCAGGAGCTGAACCGCAGCGGCGTCACCCTTCTCATCGTTTCCCACAACGCCGGCTGTCTCAGCGAATGTGCCGGACGCATCGTGGTGCTGGAGGAGGGAGAAATTGCCGCCGACGGCACGCCTGCCGAGGTGTTCCGGGATGTGGAGCGAATGAAAGCACTTCAGCTCGGCGTCAGCGACAGCCGTGAGATCGCGTGGCTGCTGCAAAAGCGGGGCGTCGATTTTCCGCAGGAAATCACGGCTTATTCCGAGCTTCTGCCCGCCGTACTGCGGATGATCGGGGGCGAAAGCGAATGAGCAGCCGTCTGACCGGTCAGTATCTTCCGGGGCAAAGCCTCCTGCACCGTCTCGATCCCCGGGCAAAGCTCTTCGGTTTTCTTCTGTTCGCCGCAGCCGTGATCGCGGCGGATACCCCCTTCGGCTATGCCGCGGTTTTCGTCTTTGTGCTGGCGCTGCTTTTCGGCTGCCGGCTGAACCTCCGGCTGGCGCTCGGTGCGGTCGTGCGTCTCTGGAGCCTGTACCTTCTGGTGCTCCTGATGAACGCCCTATTTTTCTCCTCCGAGAATCCGATCTGGCACTGGTGGATCTTCACGTTCTCGGTGGAGGGAATCCTGCAGGGCCTGAAGGTGGTGTTTACCATCATTCCCATCATGATCTGCAGCAACATCCTGACGCAGACCACGCCGCCCCTGGAGATTACCGGAGCAATTCAGACCATGCTCAAGCCGCTGAAGCTTCTGCGTATCCCGGCGGACGATATCGCCATGATCCTTTCCGTGGCCATACAGTTCATCCCCACGCTGCTGGAGGAGACGGATACCATTAAAAAGGCACAGATCGCCCGCGGCGCGAGATTCGAAAGCAGGAAACTGCATGAGCGCGCCGCAGCCCTGCTGCCCCTGGTGGTGCCGATCTTTCTCTCGGCCTTCCAGCGTGCGGACGAGCTTGCCACGGCAATGGAGGCGCGCGGCTACCGCGGCGCAAAATACCGCGTCAGAAAAAAGGAAAAGCCCATGCGCTTCGGGTCATGGGCGGCGCTTTTGGTATGTACGGCGCTTTGCGCGCTTGTCATCATTTTTTAATTCATTCTAAAGGAGAGAATCTAATGAAAAGAATGTCCCTCGTCAAAAAATCCATCGTCACCGCGGTGTGCATCGCCCTGTGCTATGTGCTACCCCTCCTCTTCCACGGCGTGCAGAATGCCGGTCAGGTCTTTCTTCCCATGCATCTTCCCGTGTTTCTCTGCGGTCTGGTCTGCGGCTGGCCCTTCGGCCTGCTCTGCGGTCTGGCCGGCCCCGCGCTTTCCAGCGCGCTGACCAGTATGCCCCCCGTCGCCATTCTGCCTGTCATGATGATAGAGCTTGCGGTTTACGGTACGATCTCCGGCCTGATGATGCGCCTTGTCCGCACGAAATGCACCTACGCCGATCTGTATATCAGCCTGCTTGTGGCAATCCTCAGCGGACGGGTCGTCGCCGGTCTGGCAAAGGCCCTGATTTTTGCCCGCGGCAATTACAGCATGGCCTCCTGGGTGACCGGCTATGTGCTGACGAGCTGGCCCGGGACGCTGATCCAGCTCGTATTGATCCCCAGTGTTGTTTTTGCCCTGATGAAGGCGCACCTGATCCCGGAACGCTATCCGAAAGCCGAGGTATAAGCGCTTGCGTAAAGAGGATATCATCGCTTTCTTCGACCGCTGCGCTCCCAACTGGGACGGGGAACTGGTGCGCAACGAACCCGTAATCGCAAAGATTCTCGACAACGGCGGTATCCGGCCCGGCATCGACGTGCTGGACGTCGCCTGCGGCACGGGCGTCCTGATTCCGGACTACCTTTCCAGGGGCGTTCGCAGCGTGACCGGCATCGATATTTCGCCGGAGATGATCCGCTGTGCGGCGGCAAAGTTCCCGCAGGAAAACGTCCGCCTGCTCTGCGGCGACGTGGAGACGGCCTCGTTTGACCGGCAGTTCGATTGCTGCATGGTCTACAACGCTTTCCCGCATTTCCCGGACCCGGCAAAGCTGCTCGCTGCGCTCGCGGCGGCGCTGAAACAGGGCGGGCGGTTGTCCGTCGCCCATGGCATGAGCCGCGCGAAACTCGACCGGCACCATTCCGGGGCGGCCTGCAAGGTCTCCGTCGGTCTGATGCCGGAGGACGCGCTGGCCGAGCTGATGGGCCGCTGGTTTGATGTGGACGTCATTGTCTCCGACGCGGAGATGTATCAGGTATGCGGCACAAAGCGCTGAGCAGAGTCTGCGTACAAGGTTCCGGCGGCCACTGGGGAAAGCGCCGTCCGGTCCCATGACAAAAGAGCAGGGATCCGAAAAATCGGATCCCTGCTCTTTTGTTGTTTGGAATCGTCTCTGTCCGGGATTTTTTATACTGATATTCAATTAAAATGTTTCATTCGGCAGAATGGAGCATTTTAATATGAAGATCATAATGAGACGGGTATCTATGATTTTCTATTCCGAAAATCATAGATACGACAACGCCGTCAGGCGGTGTCTTCTCAATAGAATGATACAATTCTATTGAGAAATAGTATTACAGCTCGCAGTAGGCCTTCGCCGTCTGCGCGGCGAGTCTTGCATTGTTGTAAACAAGCTGGATATTGGAAGCCAGACTGTCGCCGCCGGTCAGCTCCTTGACCTTTGCCAGAAGGAAGGGCGTGGTCTGCTTGCCATGGATGCCCTGCGCGTTGCAGGCGCGGACGGCTTCGTCGATGGCGTCGTTGATCACCTTCGGATCCATGGAATACTCCTCCGGGATGGGATTGGTTACCAGCATGCCGCCGCGCAGGCCGAGTTCATGCTGGGTTTTGAACGCCTTTGCCAGTTCCTCCGGAGTGTCGATCTCATAGTCCACGCTGAAGCCGGATTTGCGGGTATAGAAAGCGGGCAGCTCCTTCGTGCCGTAGCCGATGACGGGCACGCCGTGCGTTTCCAGATACTCCAGCGTCAGGCCGAGGTCGAGAATGGACTTCGCACCGGCGCAGACGACCATCACGGGCGTGGTGGCAAGTTCTTCCAGATCGGCGGAGATATCCATTGTCTTTTCCGCGCCGCGGTGTACGCCGCCGATACCGCCGGTGGCAAAGACATGGATGCCGGCCATATGCGCAATGATCATGGTCGTGGTCACGGTCGTCGCACCGTCTTCCCCTCTGGCGCACAGCACGGCCAGATCGCGGCGGGAGGCTTTCGCGATGGCGGTTCCCTTCTTGCCGAGATACTCGATTTCCTCCGGGGTCAGGCCGGCCTTGAGGCGGCCGCCGATGATGGCGATGGTCGCGGGCACCGCGCCGTTTTCACGGATGATCTTTTCCACCTCCAGCGCGGTCTGCACATTCTGGGGATAGGGCATGCCGTGGGAAATGATGGTGGATTCCAGCGCGACGACGGGCTTTCCTTCCGCAATGGCCTGTGCGACTTCGGGTTTTACGTCAAGATATCTGTTCAGCATAAGAAATACTCCTTTTTGTTTCGTTTATTCTTCGCGCCGGCAGCGCTGGCGCACTGCTTCGACGGAAAGTACGGGGTTGATGGTTTCCGCGCCCTCCACGGCAATGGAGGCAGCCGCGGACGCGGCGGCGGCGGCTTCTCCGAGATCCGTGCCCTCGAGGTATGCCCAGGCCAGCGCCGCCATGAACGCGTCGCCCGCGCCTGTGGCGTTGACCATTTTCGCGGGGACACAGGGCTGCAGCACGCTGCCGCTGTGATCCGCCGCAAAGACGCCCTGCGCGCCAAGGGAGATGAATACCCGCCGCAGGCCGGTGTCGAGCAGCGTCTGAGCCGCAAGCCGCAGGCTTGCCTCATCCGTGATCTTCACGCCCGAGAGCAGCTCCGCCTCGATGCGGTTGGGTTTCAGCGTGTGAATCCTGCCGAGAACGCCGCGCAGTTTCTCCGCCTTTTTGGTGGAGACGGGATCGACGAAAAGCGGCGCCGTGCAGTGCGTTGCCAGATATTCCAGAGAGGCCTGCGGCAGATTGGTATCCGCAACGACGATCTGCGCCCGGTTCAGGAGGGAAAGATTCCCGGCAAAATACTCGGGCCGCAGCTTCTCGCAGATTTCCATATCCGACACCGCCAGAGCCATATCGCCGTCCGTGTCGTTGAGGAAAAGATAGGTGGAGGTCGTGCCGCCGGGAACCTGCAGCGCATGGCTGATATCGATGCCCAGTTCACCGCAGGAGGCGGCAATGCGCTGGGCGTAAAGATCGTCACCGAAGGCGGTGAGAAAACGGACATCCACTCCAAGCAGGCTCAGATTGTGCGCAATGTTCCGTCCCACGCCGCCGAGTCCCGTCGTCACCCGTCCCGGGTTGGAGTCGCGCGCCACCATCGGCGCAAAGGAGCGCCCGCCGATATCGACATTGACACCGCCCGCCACCACCGCGTAAGTACCGGAGCGCAGAACATAACCCTTTCCGGCGATGTAGCCCTTGCGCATCAGATTGGAGATATGCACCGCCACGGAGGATCTTGTGATTCCCGCGCGCTGCGCCAGCGCCTCCTGTGAAATCATGGGGTCTGCCTCAATCCATTGCAGAATTTGCCGTTCCCGCTGGGTCATCGCTCTCACACCCTAAATAAAAGTTTATTTTATAATCTAGTGCTTATTATACCATTCCTCCGCAGAATATCAAGAACTTTTTTCCCCGTTTTTGCGGAAATATTCAATCATCTCGCCGGTCAGGCTGATATTGGAGTGATCGTCCGGAAGCTCCTCCCGCGCAAACCACTGAGCAAGCGCCAGTTCTCCGTCCTGAAGATGCGGTGTCGGATCGCCGTCCAGGTCGCAGAAAAAGCCCAGCAGCAGGCTGTCCGTCAGCACCCACGGCTGGGACTTGTAAAAGCGCAGGTTCTTCACCCGCAGTCCGGTTTCCTCCCAGACCTCGCGGCGCACGGTATCCTCCACCCGCTCGCCCACCTCACAGAAGCCGGCAACCAGCGCGAAGCGCCGGAAGGCGCGTCCGGCATACTTGGTCAGAAGGAGCCTGTCTCCGTCGGTCACCGCCACGATCACCGCCGGATTGATGCGGGGATAGACCACCGCGCCGCAGTGCGGACAGCACAGGGCGCGTTCCGTTTGGCTGTCCTGCATTTCCGCCCCACAGCGGCCGCAGAACCGGTTGGACTGATACCACCGGTACAGCGTCTCTCCCACCGCGCAGGCAAAGGCCGTTTCTCCCGGCCGGCAGTAGCGGTACTCCGCGGAGGGAAGCAGCCGCCACCGCGTGTCCGCATTCTCTGGTGCCTCCGCCAGAAAATAGCGCACGTCATCGATGGAAAACGCGTAACGCGCCTCCACGCCGGGAAAATCCCCGCAGGAGGGCAGCCGCAGCTCTGCGGGCGCGGAAAGCACCGCATGATCGCGATAGGCCAGCAGAAGATCCTCGGGGCGCGGCGTCAGTTTTTGAAATTCGTTGTGGAATACATGCGGAAAAATATCCTGTATCATCTCAGTTCCCTCCATGAAACCGGAAAATGCTCCGGTGTGCCAAGCGGCTGAAGCTGCTTTTCCAGCCAGACCGTGCCATACCATCTGCCGTTTTTGAAGCCCGTTTCCGGAAATTCCGCCGTGACGCGGTAGCCGACGGCGCGGTGAAAGGCAAGAGACGCCTCGTTTGCCGAGGTGACGACGGCGTAGACCTTGCGGCAGCCCTGCCGGCGAAGAAGGTCCTCGATTTCCGCGTACAGCTTTCTGCCCACGCCCCGGCCGCGGGCCTCCTGCGCCAGATAGCAGGAGATTTCGGCGCACCAGCGGTAGGCAGCGCGTTCAAAGGGCAGGCCGGCATAGGCGTAGCCGAGAACCCTTCCCTCTTCCTCCCATACAAGCCAGGGATACCGCGCGCTGTGCTCCTCCAGACGGCGCGCAAACTCCTCCGGCGACGGCGGCTCGTATTCAAAGCTCACCGCCGTTTCCCGCACAAAATAGGCATAGATTGAAAGCATCGCCGGCACATCCTTCCGGCAGGCTTCACGGATCGGCATAAAACCACCTCTTTCTGCGGCCTATCTTATCACATCCCGCGGGAAAAACCAGTCCCCGACGCAAAAAACCTTGCAAATTTCCCTGTCTCTGATATACTTCAGATAGACAGAATTTGGAAAGGAGCTATACTATGACAAAATGGAAGCGTTTCCCTCTGGGGCTGCGCATGCTGAAAACCGCCGCCGCCATTACTCTGTCTGTCTTTCTGGTACGCCTTTTTGCCAATGAGCCGCTTTCCGTGTTTTACGCGGCCTTCGGCGCACTGGTCGCCATGGAGCCTACCTTCTCCGGCTCTTTGATGCAGGGTCTGACCCAGCTTGTGGGCGTCGCCGCAGGAACGGTGCTCGGCTCGGTTTCTCTCCTGCTTTTCCCCGGTCTGACACCGGCATGGGCGGTGGGGCTCGGCGTGCTTCTGCTTCTTCTGCTGTGCAACACGCTGAAGCTCAATTTTGTATCTTCTTTTTCCTGCATCATCTTTCTCTCCGCCTGCCTGACGCCTACGGACAACATTCTCGGAGATTCTCTCTTCCGTCTGCGCGATACCTCCGTCGGCATCGCCATTGCGCTGGCGGTCAACGCCGCAATCCGCCCCTATAATAATAAGAAGCGGATTCTTTTCCTTCTGCGTCAGGTGCAGGCAATGATCCCGGGCCATGTGGAAAGCATCATCCTTTTGGAACGCATCCCCAATCTTCAGCCTGCCGTGGAGCTGCTGCGGCGCATCGACCGTGAGCTGAAGCTCTATCACAACCAGCATTTCTTCCACCGCCATCAGGACGAGGAGGCGCCGCTGCGCGGCTGCCGCCAGCTTGCCGGACGGATGGTGGAGGAGCTGGAAGCCATCTGCGGCATGGACTCTCTGGGAGACCTGTGCATGGAAAACGCCGAAGCGATGCGTGAGCTTGGAATGTCCATCCCGGAGGCCGGCATCGCCGGGCGCAAATGCACGCGCCATGATACCATCGTGATGAACTATCATCTTGAAAAGCTTCTGGCGGCCTACCGTTTTCTCGCAGAACTTATCCAGGCGGAGGAACAGCCAAGCACCCCACAGACATAAAAGAATCCCCTCCGGCATAGATTGCAGCGGAGGGGATTACTTTGACTTTAACAGAACTTGCCCTGCGCCGCGCGGGCGCTGAAAATATGCAGGAATTTCAGAAGCGCGAGGGACTGTATCCCTCCGGCAGGGAGGACATCCTCACCATGCAGCGGCTGACTCCCTATCTTCTGGGCTACGAGCGCTACATGGTCAAGCCCGGCGACACCTATTACCGCCTTGCCCGCGCTTTCGGCACGACGGTACGCTCCATTCTGACCGCAAATCCGAATCAGAATCCCAATACGCTGCTGGTCGGGCAATATCTCAATATTCCCTACGGCTTTCCGGTCGTGCCGACGGATATTCCCTTCACCTCCGAGCTGCTGCAGGTGTGTATCCAGGGTCTGATGGTGCGCTATCCGTTTCTTTCCCGGCGCACCATCGCCACCACCGCCTATCGCCGCCCGGTCAGCGCGCTGAGCCTCGGCACCGGCCCGCGCACGGTCCTCTACAATGCCAGCCACCATGCGAACGAATGGATCACCACGCCGCTGCTGATGAAATTCCTGGAGGAATACGCCCACGCGGTGAGCGTCAACGGCCGGATTTTCGGGCTGGACGCGCAGAAGCTCTTCCGGCAGACGCGGCTCTGCCTCGTCCCCATGGTAAACCCGGACGGCGTCGATCTCGTCACCGGCGCGATCGCGCCGGGAAGCGAGCAGTACGAGGCCGCACGGCGTATTGCCGCGCGCTATCCGGAAATCCCCTTCCCTGACGGCTGGAAGGCCAATCTGTCCGGCGTGGATCTGAATCTCAACTATCCCGCCGAGTGGGAACAGGCCAGAGAAAACAAATTTGCCCTGGGCTATACCACGCCCGCGCCGCGCGACTATGTCGGAGGAAGTCCGCTGGATCAGCCGGAAAGCGCCGGCATGGCGGGGCTGACGCGGCTGGTCGATCCGCGGCTGACGCTGTCGTACCATTCGCAGGGCGAGGTGATCTACTGGAAGTTTCTCGACCTGACGCCGATGGGCGCGGAGGAAATCGGGCAGAAATTTGCCGCTGTCAGCGGCTATACGCTGGAGGATACGCCCTATGCTTCGGGCTTTGCCGGGTACAAGGACTGGTTCATACTCACCTATGACCGGCCCGGCTATACCATCGAGGTCGGCTTGGGTGAAAATCCTCTCCCGCTGTCGCAGTTTGACGAGATCTACCGGAGAAACCTCGGAATTCTTGCACTTGGATTGCAGGTATAAAAGCCGGCCTGTCAAAGTTTCCTTTGACAGGCCGGTTTTATCATGCTCCTGCATTCCGGAAGGCTGGATCATTCGGTTCGTTTTTTTCTGCACACCTCGTACCAACACAGCACTGCCTCTGCCAGAAGCGCGGCGGAAATGCAGGCACCGATGGCCGTATAGTTCTCAATGCCGAACATCAGCGGCAGAAACGAGGTCAGCGTCCCCAGCGCCGCAAGAATGGCAGCGGTAAGAAGCAGGCCCCTCCCCGGCCGGAATACGGCAATTGCCAATATGGCCAGCAGTACGACCGTCAAAACAGCGGTCAGAAGCGGGCCGAAGTTCGCATAACCAAAAGGCATCAGGGAAAAGTAGGAATAGTAGCCCATCCAAGGCGCACCGTCCGGGTTGCCAAAGCGCAACACCGCGCCCTTCGGCAGAAGCTCCAGGGCAAGCGCCGTCAGCGGAAAAAGCAGACGCAGGATTCGTTTCTCCAATATTCTCCGCCCCCGTTTCAGATTTCTTTGAAATCAGTATATCAGTCTTTCCGCATGGAGTCAAGGCTTCCAACGCCACAGGCGCAGGCATCTGTTCAGGCAAGCGCCCGCAGGGCGGTAAGGGCGGCGTCAATCTCGGCCGCCGTGGTTCGGTAGCCGACGGAAAAGCGTACCGTCCCCTCCGGGAAGGTGCCCAGCGTTCTGTGCGCCGCGGGCGCACAATGCAGGCCGCAGCGCGTCAGGATTCCGAATTCCCGTTCCAGCCTGTCCGACGCCTCGGCATTGTCCATCGAGGAAAAGCTGACCGAAATCACGCCCACGCGCTTCTCCGTCTCCCACGGGCCAACCAGGCGCAGCCCGCGCAGATTCCGCAGGCCATCCAGAAAACGCTGTGTCAGCGCGGTTTCGTGGTGCCGCAGTGTTTCAATACCCGTTTGGTTTACATAATCCATCGCAGCCGACCAGCCGTAAATCCCCGGCAGATTCGGCGTCCCCGATTCAAAACGGTCCGGCAGATAGGGCGGCAGTTCCTCGGAATCCGACACGCTCCCAGTTCCCCCGGCAATCAGCGGGGAAAGCTGCGCCGCGAACTCCTCCGTGACCAGCAGAGCGCCAATCCCCTGCGGGCCAAGCAGTCCCTTATGCGCCGGAACCGCCAGCGCGCTGAGGGAAAACGCCTCGAAATCCACAGGGACATGCCCCGCAGACTGCGCGGCATCCAGAACAAAGGGAACTCCATGTTGTTTACATAATCTTCCGATCCTCTCTGCGTCCTGCACCGTGCCGCTGACGTTCGAGGCGTGGTTCAGGATCAGCATCCGCGGTTTTTCGCTCAGCCGTTTTTCAAGCTCTCCCATCAAGAGCCGCCCCTCCCGGTCGCAGGGCACACGCTCAAACGCGATTCCCTCCTGCACCAGCGGGCGCATGACGGCATTATGCTCCATGGCACTGACAAGCACGTGTCCGCCGCGGCGCAGGCTGCCCTTGATCGCCAGATTCAGGGCAGCCGTCGCGCCGGCCGTGAGAAGAACCCTTGTCGGTTCCGGGTGATGAAAAAAAGAGCAGAGCTTCTCGCGCAGGCCGAGCGTCTCCAGTTCCGCCTCCTGCGCGGCAGCATAGACGCCGCGGTTGACGCTCGCACCCACATGGTCCAGATAATAACACATCCGCGCGCTCACATCCGGCGCTTTCGGGAAAGAGGTGGCAGCGTTATCCAGATAAATCATTGGCTTTCTCCAATCCGGGTAATGATACATATTTACATTATAGCTCCCGTATGGATGTTTCGCAACCGGATCGGCACAATTCGACATTGCCGAATTCGCTTGCAGCGCCTTGACAGCGTGCTTGTGTTTCGTTATACTGAATAAAGAAGAACGCATCAATGCGTTCTCTACAGGAATAAAAGGAGAATGAAAAATGGAGAAAAAGAGCTTTTTCCAGAAGTATTGGCTTGTTATGCTTTGCGGTCTGCTGATCGGCGCGGCCGCGGTGCTTTTGAGCGCCTTCGGCAATCCGGCGAATATGGGCTTCTGCATCGCCTGCTTCCTGCGCGATATCGCAGGTTCCCTGAAGCTGCATCAGGCCGGTGTTGTACAGTATTTCCGTCCTGAGATCGTCGGTATCATTATCGGCGCGTGTCTGATGGCGCTGATCGGCAAGGAATTCAAGCCGAAGGCCGGCAGCTCCCCCGTGATCCGCTTCACCCTCGGTGCCGCTGTCATGGTCGGTGCGTTGGTGTTTCTCGGCTGCCCGCTGCGTATGGTCATCCGCATCGGCGGCGGCGACCTGAACGCCGTGATCGGTCTCGTTGGCTTCATTCTCGGCATTCTGATCGGCACCTTCTTCCTGAAAAAGAATTTCTCCCTCGGCCGTGCTTATAAGCAGGGCAAGGTCGAAGGACTTGCTTTCCCCGTCATGCTGGTGTTCGGCTTTGTGCTGACGCTCATCGGCGCGGTCTACTTTGCCGCCTCCGCCGAAGGTCCCGGCTCCAAGCACGCGCCCATCCTGCTCTCCCTCGGCATCGGCCTGATTGTCGGCGCGCTGGCCCAGAAGAGCCGCCTGTGCATGGTCGGCGGTGTCCGTGATGCGGTTCTCTTCAAAGAATTCGGCCTGCTGGCCGGCTTCGGCTGCATCCTGCTCGCCGTGTTCGCCGGAAACGCCATCCGCGCGGCGGTGGAGGGCGTCCCCGTCTCCACCTACATCCGCTTCGGCTTTGCGGGCCAGCCCATCGCCCACACCGAATGGCTGTGGAACCTGCTTGGCATGACCGTCGTCGGCTGGGGCTGCACCCTGCTGGGCGGCTGCCCGCTGCGCCAGCTCATCCTCACCGGTGAGGGCAACTCCGACAGCGCCATTACCGTACTCGGCATGATCTCCGGCGCCGCTGCGGCACACACCCTCAAGACCGCCTCCTCCGCGGACGGCACCGGCGCCAACGGCCCCATCGCCACCATCGTCTGCCTCGCCGTAATCCTGATCATCTCCGTGACCCACCTGAAAAAGGAGCAGGCATAACCATGGTCGATGCAAGAGGTCTGTCCTGCCCGCTGCCCGTTCTTCAGGTAAAGAAAGTCATCGAAAGCACGCATCCCGACACGCTGGAGGTCCTTGTGGACAACCCAACCGCCGTGCAGAATCTTCTCCGTTTCGCGGCGCACGCCGACTACGCCGCCGCGGCGGAGGAGCGGGAGGACGATGAATTTTCCATCGTGCTGACAAAGAAATGACGGAATTTGTGGCCACCTTTCACACGCACCTCGCGGCGCTCAGAACGCACCGCGCCATGACGGCGGACGGTATCTCCGCCCGCATGGCCCCAGTGCCGCGGAAGATCTCCTCCTCCTGCGGAACCTGTGTGTTTTATCAGGCGGAAGACCCCTGCTATGCCCTTCTGGATAAGGACACGGAGGCCGTCTACCGTCTGACGCCGGCTGTGCCGGAGCTTCTGCGTGAATATGAATAGCCTTTCGCCCTGCGTCAAAACGCAGGGCGATTTTCTTGCATTGCGGTAAAAAACATGATATACTGTATCCATCAACAAATCAAAGTGAGCTTTTGCTTATGTTTCAATGGCTGACAACCTCGCAGGCGGGGCATCTGCTTCTGACGCTTCTGATCTCTGCCGTTCCGGTAATCGAGCTGCGCGGCGGCATCCCCTACGGCATTGCGCAGGGCGCGAATCCCTGGCTCGTCTTTGCCGCCAGCGTCATCGGCAACATGCTTCCGGTCCCCTTTATTCTGCTGTTTATCCGAAAAATCCTGCGCTGGATGAAGCGCTATCCCCGTCTTGGCCGGATCGCAAATAAGCTGGAAAGCCGCGCTGCGCGGAAGAGCGCCGGCGTGCGCAAGTCCGAGCTCATCGGGCTGTGTATCCTGGTCGCGCTCCCTCTTCCGGGTACCGGCGCATGGACGGGCGCGCTGGTCGCCGCATTGATGGAGATGCGCCTCAAGCGGGCCATCCCGACCATCTTCGTCGGTGTCCTGATTGCGGGAATCCTGGTAACGCTGGCGTGCACCGGTGTGAAAGCGCTGCGTTTTCTGGTATAAATTGAACGGAGGAGGCACAAAATGAAAAGGCAAGGTTATATCTCCTGGGATGAATACTTCATGGGCATCGCGCTGCTGGCTGCGAAGCGCAGCAAGGATCCCAACACGCAGGTCGGCGCATGTATCGTTTCGCCGGAGAATATTATCATCTCCACCGGCTACAACGGTCTGCCCAACGGCTGCAGCGATGATGAATTCCCCTGGGAGCGCGAAGGCGGCCAGACGAAGTACCCCTTCGTCGTCCACGCAGAGCTGAACGCCATCCTGAACGCAGGCGGGCGCGTCCTGCGCGGCGCGCGGCTGTATGTGGCGCTGTTTCCCTGCAATGAGTGCGCCAAAGCCATCATCCAGTGCGGCATCTCCGAAATTGTCTACCTCTCCGACAAATACAACGGCACCGACATGAATCTTGCCTCCAAGCGGATGCTCGACGCCGCCGGCGTGCGCTATCATCAGCTCCCGACGCAGCTTCACAGCATCACGCTGGACTTTTCCGCCGAGGCATGAGCCTGCAATATCTGCAAAGCCCTCTGGGCCTTCTGGCGGTCGAGGCGCACGGCGGCGCGCTGTGCCGTGTCGCTCCTGTCAGAGATTGCCTCACAGCCGCGCCCGATGCCGTGACGCAGGAGGCCGTGCGGCAGCTTGAGGAATACTTTTCGGGCAGAAGGAAAGAATTCACCCTGCCGCTCTCCCCGCAGGGAACCGCCTTTGAGCGGCTTGTCTGGTCGGTTCTGGCAAAGATCCCCTACGGCCGTGTCGTCACCTACGGGCAGCTTGCCTCCGCCGCCGGCAGACCCGGCGCCTGCCGCGCTGCCGCAAACGCCGTGGGAAAAAATCCGCTTTTGATCCTGCTTCCCTGCCACCGGGTCGTCGCCGCGGACGGCATCGGCGGTTTTTCCGCGGGACTTGACAGGAAGCGCGCGCTTCTGCGTCTGGAAGATGTGGAAATCCCGGAAAAAAAGCCTTTTCCGCGAAAATATTTCTTTACTTTTCCATGAGTCTATGCTAATATTAGATGGCTGACGGCTGTCAGCCTATCCCCGTTCTCAGTTTCGGGAGACTTCTCCGCATCGGAGTATTCCGCCATCCCTGACTTAGCCGGAGGACAATTGATTGAAAGGTGGAAAACAACCATGATCCAGAAAGAAAAAAAGACCGCTATCATCGCTGAGTACGCGACGCACGAGGGCGACACCGGTTCTCCCGAAGTCCAGATCGCCATTCTCACCGCCCGCATCAATGAGCTGAACGAGCATCTGCGCGAGCATAAGCACGACAACCACTCCCGCCGCGGCCTTCTCATGATGGTCGGCAAGCGCCGCAGCCTGCTGGACTATCTGGCAAAGAAGGACATCAACCGCTATCGTTCCATCATTGCCAAGCTGGGTATCCGCAAGTAATATCGGCACCAAATGGGCGGCCCTGCGGTCGCCCATTTTCAGCAAAGCCCTTTCCCCGCCGCGGGAGTGTCGTTTAGCAGTTGAAAGCGCCGCCGAAGCTTTCGGCCGTGGTTTCAAGTGCTAAAACCTCCCGTGATCTTATTAAAAAACGGAGGTTTTTCCATGATCACCAGAAAGCAGTATCCCAACCACCATGTGTTTGAGACGACCATTGGCGGCCGTCCCTTCACCGTGGAGACCGGCAAGGTCGCAGAGCTGGCGGACGCCGAATGCATCTGCCGCTACGGCGACACCGTGGTGCTCACCACCGTCACCTGCTCTCCCGACCCCAAGCCCGGCATCGACTACTTCCCTCTGACCATAGAGTTTGAGGAAAGAATGTACGCCGTCGGCCGTATTCCCGGCAGCTTCAACCGCCGCGAGGGCAAGCCCTCCGAGCGCGGCATCCTCAACAGCCGCATCATCGACCGTCCGATGCGCCCGCTGTTTGATGACGAGCTGCGCAACGACGTCGTCGTCACCTGCACCGTGCTGTCCAACGACTATGACAATCCCGTGGAGGTCGTCGCCTCTCTCGGCGCGTCCATTTCCGTCGCCTGCTCCGACGTCCCCTGGAACGGCCCCATTGCCACCACCAACGTCGCCTATGTGGGCGGTGAATATGTTGTCAACCCCTCTACTGATCAGCGCAATGCCGCCGACTGCTTCGTCTGCATCGCCTCCACCTTCGAGAAGGTCGTCATGATCGAGACCGAGGCCAAGGAAGCGCCGGAGAATATCGTTCTCGAATGCATCCGCATCGCGCACGAGACCAACATGGAGGTCGTCAAGTTCATCAACACCATTGTGGCAACCATCGGCAAGCCGAAGTTCACCTTTGAAAAGGCCGCCGTCAACCATGAGCTGCTGGACGACCTGTGCGAATATGGCATGAACCAGATCGAATACGCCCTTGACACCGACGACAAGAACATCCGTGAGGAGCGTCTCACCGCCGCGCGCCGCGATTTTGCCGAGAAGTTTGCCGAGAAGTATGAGGACTTCGACGTCAACATCGACGTCTGCCTGTACAAGATGCAGAAGAAGGTCGTCAAGAAGTGGCTGCTGGCCGGCAAGCGTGTCGACGGCCGCCAGATGGACGAGATCCGTCCGCTGGACGCCGAGGTCGGCGTTCTGCCGCGCGTCCACGGCTCCGGTCTGTTTGCAAGAGGCCAGACGCAGGTTCTGTCCATCTGCACGCTGAACACCCTGTCCGCCGCGCAGAAGCTGGACACCATCTATCAGGAAGACACCAAGCGTTATATTCATCACTACAACTTCCCGTCCTACTCCACCGGCGAGGCCAGAGCGGCCCGCTCCACCTCCCGCCGCGAGATCGGTCACGGTTCCCTTGCGGAAAAGGCGCTCGTTCCCGTTCTGCCGAGTGTGGAAGAGTTCCCCTACGCCATCCGCGTCGTCTCCGAGGTTCTGTCCTCCAACGGCTCCACCTCTCAGGGTTCCATCTGCGGCTCCACGCTCGCGCTGATGGACGCCGGCGTTCCCATCAAGCGTCCGGTCGCGGGCATCTCCTGCGGTCTGATCTCCGATCAGGAGACCGGCGAATGGCGCACCTTTACCGACATCCAGGGCGTCGAGGACTTCCACGGCGAGATGGATTTCAAGGTCGCCGGCACGACCGAGGGCGTCACCGCCATCCAGATGGACCTGAAAAACAAGGGTCTTACAATGGAAATCATTGCCGACGCACTGGAGCGCTGCCGCAAGGCCCGTCTCGAGATTCTCGAAAAGGTCATGCTGCCCTGCATCTCCGCGCCGCGCGCCGAGGTTTCCGAGTACGCCCCCAAGATGATCTCCATGCAGATCCCCGTGGATAAGATCCGCGAGGTCATCGGTTCCGGCGGCAAGACCATCCAGAAAATCTGCGCCGACACCGGCGCCAAGGTCGACATCGACGACGACGGCAACGTCTTTATTGCCGCGGTCGATTCCGCCGCAGGCTACGCCGCCAAAAAGATGATAGACGACATCTGCTTCGTGCCCGAAGTCGGCGCGCTGTACTACGGCAAGGTCGTGCGCATCCTGCCCATCGGCGCCTTCGTCGAGATTGCTCCGGGTCACGACGGCATGGTGCATATCTCCAAGCTGGAAAACCGCCGCGTCGAGAAGGTCGAAGACGTTCTGAATGTCGGCGACATGACGTGGGTCAAGTTCATGGGCTTTGACGAAAAGGGCCGCGCAAACTTCAGCCGCAAGGACGCGCTGAAGGAGCTTGCCGAGTCCGAGCAGAAATAAACGTATTCCATCCGCGGGGGCAGACCATGGTCTGCCCCCGCCTTATGTCCTGCCGGCCGCCGAAAGGTCTTGCGCCCCCCCGATGAAAAAGTATCTTTTTCATCGGGGGTTTGCATCAGAAAGCCTTGACAAATCCAAGCATATATATTATATTATTAGATAATCTAATTTTAGAATTTTAAGGAGGGCATCATGACGGCACTGCAATTGATCGCGCTCGGCAGGAAGCTGGCAAATATCTATGCCGATCTGAGCGCACCGATCTGCAAACAATACGGCATCAACCAGACGGGCTTTGACATTCTGCTTTTCTGCGCGAACAATCCGGAACACAACACGGCGCGGGACATCTGTGCGATTCGCGGCATCAAGAGCGGCATCGCTTCCGTCGCGGTCGAAAGCCTGATGCAGAGCGGCCTGCTTGAACGGCGGGAGGATGCGCGGGATCGCCGCATCCGCCGCCTGATTCCTACCGCGAAAGCCGCTCCCATCCTCTCCGAGGGCAGACGGATGCAGAGGCATTTCGCGGATACTCTGAGAAGCGGGATTACGCCGGAGGAGACGGCCGCATTTCAGAGTGTCACGGAAAAGCTTGTTGCAAATATGGAGTGCTTCGGCCGGGAGGAGAAGAAATCATGCTGAAAGTTTTAATATGCATCGTAGCGGGCCTCGGCGCAGGGCTTGGAACGGGATTTGCGGGAATGAGCGCCGCCGCCGTGATCAGCCCCATGCTCATCACCTTTCTGGACATGGACCCATATCTCGCGGTGGGTATCGCGCTGGCGAGCGACGTACTGGCCAGCGCCGTCTCGGCCTATACCTATGGAAAAAATAAGAATCTCGATGTCAGAAACGGCCTGATCATGATGATTGCCGTTCTGTGCTTCACGCTGGTCGGAAGCTTTGTGGCAAGTATCGTACCAAAGACAACGATGGGGAACTTTTCGGTCTTTATGACGCTTCTGCTGGGCGTCAAATTCATCGTGAAGCCGGTCGTCGCGCCGAAAAAACGCCTTGAAAGCGCGACGGCAAAGCAGAAGGCGGTACGCTCCATCGTATGCGGCGCAGTCGTCGGTTTCATATGCGGCTTTGTCGGCGCCGGCGGAGGGATGATGATGCTGCTCGTTCTGACCTCGGCGCTGGGCTACGAGCTGAAAACCGCGGTCGGCACAAGCGTTTTCATCATGAGTGCAACCGCCCTGACCGGATCGGTCAGTCACTTTGTGATCGGCGGTCTGCCGGACATTGAAGCGCTGGTTCTCTGCGTGCTCAGCACGCTGGTCTTTGCGCAGACCGCCGCGCTGTTTGCCAACAAGGCGAGTCCCAAGACGCTCAACCGCATCACCGGCACCATTCTGGTATTGCTCGGCGCGGCGATACTCGCAGTGAATTATCTGGGGTAATGTAAAAAGTCCGGCGGGGCGTGTCTTATAGTGCTTCGCGGCAGACGGCACACACCGTTTGCCGCGAAAAACGTTTAACGTCTCCCCTTCCGGGGGCTGCGGTCTGTCGGGCAAAACAGTCCTTCGGGAAAATTGTGCAAATTTTAAGAAATGACGCTGTTTCGTTTTACACATTTAGAGAAAACTCTTCCTTGC
>CAJMQR010000008.1 GCA_905215665.1 uncultured bacterium
ATATGCTCCCGCGGGGCGTGGCGCGTCAGCTCATCCGGCACGATACAGATCACATCGCCGCCCGCGGAAAGGCAGGCGTTCTGCGCCGCGCGGTCTGCGCCTGCCGCATCGCCGGAGACGAGCACAAGGCCTTCCCGCGCGGCAAGCCGGCCGATCCGTTCGGCAAAGGCGCGGTTTTCGGGCAGGAGGGCGCGGGAACCGACAAGACAGACGCAGGGCCTTTCCAACAGACGCAGATCCCCACGCCAGAACAGAAGGGCGGGGGAGTCGTTTTCCAGCCGCCGCAGGCGGGCGGGGAAGCGTTCCGACAGACGTGTCAGCACGGTGACGCCCTGCTGCGCCGCCCGGGCGAGAAAAACGTCCAGCGCCGCCTGCCGCTCCAGCAGCGCTGTGATATGCTCCGCGGCGGCTGCATCGTAGCCGAGACCGAGGAAATAGCTCTCGCCGGCCGAGCGGCCGGCAGACGGCTTTTCCTGCGCCGCGCGAAGCCGCAGCGTCCGGTATTCCCGCAGAGAGAGCGGCCGGAGACCGTCGCCCAGCGCGCCGCACAGAAGCAGCAGCGTCCGTTCCGCGGGGCGCATCAGAAGCGCTTGCGCGGCGGATGCTTTTCCTCCTCGGGAGCGGGGATCAGGCAGCCGTATTCGTCAAAGATCATCGGTGTGATATGAAAATCGGAGAATTTTGCGATTTCGTCCAGCTTCACCCGCTCCGGCAGGGAACCGACCAGCGTGAAGGAGATTCCCTTCTTGCGGGCGCGGCCGGTCCGACCGATGCGGTGGATATAGTATTCGTTTTCATCCGGAACGTCGTAATTGATGACCGCGTCCACGTCGTCCACGTCTATGCCGCGGGAGGCCACGTCCGTGGCGACCAGAACCGGCAGCTTCCCCCGGCGGAAGGCCGACATGGTCTTCTCGCGCGTGGCCTGCTTGATGTCCCCGTGCAGGCAGTCGGCCTGAATTCCGCTGCGGCGAAGGCCGTCGCTGAGGTTCTGGCACATCACCTTGGTGTTGCAGAACACGATGACGCGCTCAAACACGCCGGCGCGCAGGATGCGCAGCGTCGCCTCCTCCTTTTCCAGCCGCGGGACGGTAATGGAATACTGGTCGATATCCGGCTTGCTCTCTGCCGTGGGCGCGACGGTGATCTCCACCTCGTCGCGCTGGTACATCCAGCTCACGGTCATGACCTCCTGCGAGATCGTCGCGGAGAACAGGCCGAGATTGACGCGGTTTTTGATGCGGTTGAGGATTTTCGTCACGTCGTCAAAAAAGCCCATGTCCAGCATACGGTCGGCCTCGTCGAGAATGACGGTCTTGATGCGGTCGAGCCGCAGATTCTTGCGGTTGTAGTGGTCGGTCAGGCGGCCGGGCGTCGCCACGACAATGTGCGGATGCTGCTGAAGGCTGCGGATCTGCGGTTCCATGCGCTGCCCGCCGTACAGGACGGTGACGCGGATGTCCTTGTAATAGGTCAGAAGGCCGCGCAGCTCGTCCGCAATCTGGATGGCAAGTTCCCGCGTCGGCGCAAGGATCAGCCCCTGCAGGTCATCACTGGCCGGATCGATATGCTCGATCATGGGGATGCCGAAGGCGAAGGTCTTGCCGGTGCCGGTGGGCGCCTTGGCAATCACGTCCTTCCATGCAAGCAGGGGCGGGATGGCCTCCTCCTGCACGCGGGTGGGCAGGCCCACGCCTTTTTTCTCCAAGGCCCGCAGGATTTCTTCGCTGACGCCAAGCTCCTGAAATGTTTTTGTCGTTTCCATTTTACATTCCTCTGATTCATGTGCTCCGGGCCTTCCGACGTTTTTTTACCCCGGAAAATGCCAAAACTCCGCAGTATAATTCTATACTGTATATAGTAGCAGATTCCTCCGCACTTTGCAATGATTTTTCCCATTATTTCTAAAATTCCCGCATTTTTGGGCAAAAAAAGACGCCGCAAACGCAGCGTCCAAGCCGGAGTTCATACCAGCTCCGGAAAAAAGCTTTAAAAGCTTTTTATCAGGAACTGCATGAGACGGCTTTCGTGGCAAAGGGCAACGCGAACAGCGGTGCCTTCTGAATCAAAGCCAAAGGCCTTTTAAAGAATTCGCATCAGATCACGATGGAGAGAACATATTCCTGCGTCCGTTCCCGCAAAAGAGAGCGTCCGCAGATTTCCGGGAGCAGCCCCTGCGCGCCGGCTGCGGAAAGCCGCCGCAGATCCGTGGCGATTCCCTCGCCGGTACATTTGAGGTAGGCTTCCTTGGCCGTCCAGACCTCCAGAAAACGGGAGCAGTCAAAGCTGCCCTCCGGGAAGAGATAGGTCAGTTCCTCCGGCGTGCAGACGCGCCGCGCCAGCGCCGGCCGGAGGGGGCGGAGCTGCTCGATGTCTATGCCGGTTTCCCTGTCCGCCACGACGCAGGCCGCAAAGAAGCCGGAATGAGAAAGGCTGAAATGCAGGCCCGAACCCGGGCAGAAAGGCTTGCCGCGCTCCGAGTATGAAAACCGGAGCGCCCCGGTTCCGGCGCCGGCCTGCGTCAGCAGGAGCCGCGCCAGATGATCCGCGCAGATGCTGCGGGTCTGATCGTCGGCCTTTCGCATTTTTTCCACACGTGCCCGTTTTTCCGCGTCGAGCTGTGCGCGCCAGAGCGCCAGCTCCTCCGGCGAAACGGTCCGCCAGTCAAGAACAGCGCGAAGCACGGTATTCATACCACAGCGCCAGCAGGCGCAGAAAAGCATATTCCACCGGGATGGTCAGCGCGCAGGAGACCATCCACGCCGGCAGAAGGGGCATGCCGGGGATCATGTTCAGAAGGCTGCAGAAGGTGTAGCGCATACTGGTGCGGATCGCCGTGACCACGAAGGTGCGCGGGCCGCAGCCGTAGTGCAGGCCGCGGAAGACGAGGAAACGGTTGCACAGATAGCCAAGCGCGGCGATGAGAAGCGCACACGTGGGAATGGTCAGCGCGCTGAAATCCCACCCAAGCCAAAGGGAGACCGCGGCGATCAGCAGAAAATGCAGCGCCGCCATCATCACGGACACGCGCGCGGTGCAAATCACGCGCAGATAGATGCGCAGCGTATCGCGCACGGGGTCGAAGTGGGAGTTCTGGTTGTCATTCAGATAGATGACCTCAATGGGCAGGCAGCGGATGGGAAGCTCCTGCCGCTCGGCATAGAGCAGGACGTTCATTTCATAGTCGTATTTATTGCCGCTGATTTTGCACAGCCAGGGCAGATATTCCGCCGTAAAACCGCGCAGACCGGATTGATTGTCGGACAGATAGTAGCTGCCGGACAGAGCGCAGATAAAGCGCGACATGGTGTTGCCCAGACGGGAGCGGAAGGGGACGTCCTTGCTCCGCAGTTCGCGCGTGGTCAAAACAAAAGGATGCCCTTTTTCCAGCACCTGCCGCACCCGGCAGATGTCGCGCACGCTGTGCTGCCCGTCGGCATCCGCCGTAATGAATGCGTCGCAGCGCTCCGGCTGGTGCGCCAGATAGCGCATCCCATGTTTCAGAGCAAAGCCCTTGCCGCCGTTTTTCGGATAGGAGAGCACCTGAGCGAAGGGCGCGAGCCGCGAAAAAACGGATGCATAATCCGGGCCGCTGCCGTCGTCCACCACAAGGATGCGGAAGCCCTCCCGATACAGCGATTCTGTCAGCTCGATCAGCTCCCTGCCGGGCTGATAGGCCGGAATCAAGACGGATACGTTCATACTTTTCCCCCTCTGCGCCGTATTTTCACGGCGGGAAAACGCCCGTTTTCGACGCGCAGCGGCGAAAAATGCGAAATCCTTCCTTATTATATTTCCCGTGTGCTGCTTTGTCAACTCATTTGCGCGCGGGAGGTCGGAACGGGTCGATAATTCGAAGAAAACGGGCTTTCCGGGGCACGTGGAAGGTTGACGCACGGTTTCTGCTGTGCTATGATGTCCCTATGAAAAAACGGAGGACACATTATGGTATTCTGGAAGCGGGAGCTGAGGGATCTGGCTGCGTCGCAGCACAGATTTGAGGATATATTTCACATTTTTTCAGAGGAGTTCACGGATACGCCTTTTTCCGAGCAGTATCGTGCCGGCCGGACAATCCGTATGAGCTACGGTGAGCTGACCGCGCTGACAAACCGCATTGCCCGCGTACTGCATGCCCGCTTTGCGGGAAGCGAGGGCGCCTTTCTCGCCCTGCGGATGGAGAATTCGCCCCTGTGGGTGGCGGCCTTTTTCGGCGTTTTACAGGCCGGCTTCCGGCCGCTGCTGCTGAATCTGCGGCTGGATGAGCAGACGCTTCGCCAGATTGCCGCCGGGGCCGCGGCGGTGCTGACCGACCATCCGGAGGAGGGCTGTTTCGACCTCAGCGACTGCGGCGACGCGCCGGAGTTCACGCCCTGCTGGGCCAATGAGATCGCGCTGATGACCTCCGGCACCACCGGACAGTCCAAGCTGATCCTCTACGGCGGCGAGGCCATCACGCAGCAGCTTCTGCAGACCTCCGACATTGTCCGGCGCTGTCCGGAGATCAAGCACGACCGTCTGGCGCGCGGCATCCGGATTCTTGCCTTTCTGCCCTTTTACCATATTTTCGGCCTGATGGCGACGCTGATGTGGTTCATTTTTTTCGGAACGACCTTTATTTTTCTGGAATCTCTGGACCCCAAGACCATTCAGTTCACCTGCAAATACGGCAGAGTCACGCATTTCTTTGCCGTTCCCACCGTCTGGGACATGACCAGCCGTCAGCTTCTGAGAACCGCGGAAAAGCAGGGGCAGCTTGAAAAGCTCCGCCGCGGGGTAAAGCTTTCCAACCGCATCCAGAGCGTATTTCCGCGCTTTGGGTCATGGCTGGCAAGGAAGGTGCTGTTCAAAAAGGTGCGCCAGCAGGTTTTCGGCACGGAGCTGATGTTCTGCATCAGCGGCGGCGGCTTCCTGCGTCCGGAGTCGCTGGAGCTGATGAACGGGCTGGGCTACGGCCTGCGCAACGGCTACGGCATGACGGAAACGGGAATCCTGTCCGTAGAGCTGTCCCGCCGCGCCTCCCGGCGCAACTCCGGAACCGTCGGCCTGCCGCTCTCGGCGGTCAGGGGAGGCAGCCGTATCTCGCAGGACGGCGTGCTGGAGGTCAAGGCGCCGCTGCTTTACACCGCGCAGCTCATCGACGGACGGCGCGTGGAGCGCGACCGGGACGCATGGTTCCGCACCGGAGACTGCTTCCGCGTGGATAGCTCCGGCCGCTGGTATATCACCGGCCGCAGGGGAGATCTCATCATCGGCGCGAACGGGGAAAATTTAAGCCCCGATCTGATCGAACAGCGGCTCAATCTGCATGCGGGGCTGGCTTCCTGCGTGTTCGGAATGGAGCTGGAGGACGGTGAGCGCCCGGTGCTGCTCCTGCAGGTGTCCTCCGTATCGGACGAATACGCCTGTGCCGCCGCGGGACAGGCGGCCTTTGCCGCCGTCGACGCCCTGCCCCTGACGCTCCGCCCTGCCAGAGTGTTCCTTACGGAGCAGGAAATCCCGCAGAATCTGGGCAAAACGCGGCGGACCGTTCTGAAAGAACGCATTGCCGCAGGCGAGCTCACGCTGATTCCGGCAAAGAAGGCGGACGGCGCGCAGCTTGCAGCGCTGCAGGATGAGAGCCTTCGGCAGCTCACGCAGGAGCTGTGCCTGCTGATCCGCGAGGTCACGGGCGCGGAGGAGGTTGCGCCCGACACGCATGTGCTGCATGACCTCGGCGTGGACAGTATGACATATTATGCGATCTTTTCGACTGCCTCGGAGCGGTTCGGCGTCCAGATCGCAATGGACGCGGCGCGGCCGCTCTTTACGCCGCGGGACTTTGCCGCCGCGGTGCTTGCAGAGAGGGGCGGTCAGGCATGAAAACCTTCTTTCGCTGGTTTCACAAGCTTCTGCTCGGATGGACGGTCTGGCTCTATTTCCGCCCGCGCGTCCGGTATGAGGAAAAGGGGAGCATGCCCAGGGGCCCGGTTCTGCTGGTCTCCAACCATAAAAATCACATGGATTTTCTCCTGATGGAGCTGCTTTTTTACTTCCGCTATGTGCGCTGTCTGGTGGGAAAGACCTTCTATGAAAGCAGCGGGCTGATCACCTTCCTGCTTCGTATGCTGGGCGCGATCAAGGTAGACCGCTTCTCCTTTGACATGGAGTTTTTCTATCAGTGCATGGACGCCCTGAAAAAGGGGCAGACGCTGCTCGTCTTCCCGGAGGGGAAATTCTCCACGGACGGGACGCTTGCGGAATTCCGAGATACGGCGGCGCTGCTGGCGCTGCAGGCCGGCGTGCCGGTGGTTCCCGTCTATCACGGCTATGATTACCGCTTTTTCCGCCGCACGCCGGTGGTGATCGGCAAGCCTATGGATCTTTCCGCCGAGTGTCCGACGCAGAACCCCGGGCCGGAGGAGCTGAAGCGGCTGACCGCGCTTTTGCGCGGAAAGATCGTCGAGCTGCGGGAGATGGCGGAGAAATGAAGAGACTGAAAAAGGCGTTTTTCAATTTTGCGGCGGATCTTGCCAATGTGCTGGGTGGTCTGATTGCCCGGCTGATCTGGATGCCGAAGGTACACTATCAGCAGGGAGCGGAAAAGATACGCCGCCCCGCCGGTGGAACACTCTTCATCCTCAACCATACCTGGTGGCTGGACGCGCCACTGCTGTGCCTGCTGTGCGTGCGCCGCAGGATTCACACGGTCGTGGCGCAGGACATTGCCCGTCCGACCGGCCTGACCGCCGGCCTGCACAGTCTGCGCTGCATCTGTGTGGATCGGGAAAAGCCGGATCTGGCTTTTCTGCACGATGCCCTTGCCGTCCTGCGCGGAGGAGGCTGCGTAGCCATCTTCCCGGAGGGGCGCCTCAACCCCGCGCAGTGTATGCTCCCGTTCAAGCAGGGCGCGGCCATGCTGGCACTGCAGGCCGGCGTGCCGGTGGTTCCCGTATATTGCGCCGGCAACTACCAGCCCTTTCAGCGGCTCCAGTTGATCTTTGGCCGTCCCATCGCGCTGTCCCAGCGTCCGAGCGCCGCGGGTGTACAGGAGGCGACGGCGGAACTGCAGCGCGTCATGCAGGAGCTGCAGGAGGAGCTGGAGCGGAAAATGAAGCCAAAATATCTGGCCCGCAGCCGCCGTTTCCGCGAAAATTCCGTCAGGAAAGCGGAAAAACGGCAGGAAAATCAGGAGAAAGGACAGAAAGAATCATGATTCAGGAGCGTTTGGTCAAGGTAGCCGAGACGGTTCTGGAGGGCGCGGACATTGACTTTTCCGCGGTCACGCCGGAGACGACGCTGGAAAGCCTGGGGCTCAACAGCATTTCCATGCTGATGCTGATGGTCGGCATCGAGGACGAGTTTTCCATCCGTTTTCCCTCCGAGCGGATGGGGGAACTGAAGACCATTGGCGATATCGTTTGTGTGATCGGGGAGTGTTTGCATGTTCCGTCGTAAATCACCGGCAGATTTTGAAGAGCATTGGGACTACCGCGAGCCGAAGCCCGGCGATCAGCTCCGCGTGAAGCGCACCGGCTATTATCACCACGGCATCTATGCCGGTGACGGGATGGTCATCCATTTCAACGGCGGACCGGAGGCGCATGCCGCGGACGTGGAGGTGCAGAAAACGGACATCTCCGAATTTCTGCGCGGCGGCCTGCCGGAGGTGCGGGTTTACAGCCGCGGGGAACGGCGCCTGCTGCGCAGGCCGGAGGAAATTGTCGCCGCCGCTTCCGCGGCACTGGGGCAGCACGGCTATCACGTTCTGCGCAACAACTGCGAGCACTTTTCCAACCAGTGCGCCTTCGGCGTGCATTATTCCAGACAGACCGACGGCCTTCCGGACGGCACAAAGCTGGATATGCACCGGGGTGCATAAAAAAACGTGTGCGGAGTATTCCTCCGCACACGTTTTTATACCGGTTTTTGTGGTACTTTGCCACAAAAGGGTAATGCAGACACTGTGGTGCCTTCCTTAGTATTATAAGCCGTTACAGCAGGCCGAAGCCGGCCACTTCGCTGGTGGGAAGCGAAAAGACGATGGTTCCCGCTTCCGTATCGGGCCCGGCCTTTTCCAGTATCGCTTTCATGATGCCGGATTTCTGCTCGGCTCTGGAAACGATGAGGATGACTTCCTTTTCCTGCGCGATGGAGACATTGTAAAACCTCTCGTCGCCCTCCGAGCCGGTTCCCTTGCCGTGCAGGACGGTGCCGCCGGCGGCGCCCGCGCTTCTTGCGGCGTTCATCACCAGATCGGTGCGGCCTTCGTTGGCGATGGCCACGATCAGTTCATAGGAATAGTTCAGCTCCGGCGTGTATTTTGCCGGCTGCTGGCTGCCGTTGAGAAATGCCACGGTTTTCCCTCCTCCGATGCTTTT
The DNA here is from genome assembly GCA_905215665.1 of uncultured bacterium. Taxonomy (GTDB): domain Bacteria; phylum Bacillota; class Clostridia; order Oscillospirales; family Oscillospiraceae; genus JAZOXB01. The sequence continues at coordinate 8,361 of CAJMQR010000008.1, forward strand.
GACGGGAACGGACACGACGATTCCGTGCCCCGGCACGCCGATAAACAGGCGGCGCTTCTGCTCGCTGATGAGCGCTTTTGTTTTTTCCTGATTTGCGATGCTGAGAACCACGCGCTTTTCGTTGCTTTCAATGCCCAGAATGTCCAGCATACTGCGCACGGCCGTGCCGTGTGCGTGAAGCACCACGTTCATGGGGATCGCCAGCTCCGCGCAGATCTGCGTCAGGACTTCCAGCGCCCTGGGATCACAAATTGAGATCACATAATTCATGCGGCTTCCACCTCCCAGAGCTCCACGATGTCGTAATCCCCGTATACGGCGGCGGACTTTTCCGCACGGCGGTGTTTCAGCGTGTAATAGAAGCCGACGGCCTGAATGGAAATCAGAGGCATCATCGCCACCATAGCCACGACGCCGAACGCGTCTGTCAGGACGTTTCCGCCCAGCGTCATGCTTGCGCCGATCATGAACTGAAGCATGAAGGTGGCGGTCATGGGGCCGGAGGCGACGCCGCCGGAGTCAAAGGCGATTGCGGTGTAGATGTCCGGGACGAAAAAGGACAGAAGCAGCGCGGCGGCATAGCCGGGAATCAGAAAATACAGGATGGACAGGCCCGTGAGGACGCGCAGCATTGCCAGCGCCATGGCGGCGGCGATGGCAACGGAGAGACTGCGTTTGATCGCCTTACCCGGGATTGCGCCGGCACTGACCGCTTCGATCTGCTTTTCCAGCACTGCGACGGCAGGCTCGGCCGAGATGATAAACCAACCCAGCAGAGCGGACAGCGGGATCATGAGCCATTTGGTCCAGCCCGTCGCCAGCTCCTGCCCCAGCACGGCGCCCAGTGCGGAGAAACCCACGTTTACGCCGGTGAGAAAGAGGACAAGGCCGATGTAGGTGTGCAGGATGCCGGCGAAGATTCTCGCAAGACTGTGCTTTGACAGCCGGAGGGAGAAGATTTGGAAGAGCAGGAAGATTCCCAGAATGGGCGCCAGCGCAAGCGCCATTTCACCCATGTATACCGGAATCCCTCGGAGATAGGCCCTGCCGATTGCGGCGGTCGAGGCGTAGGAAACGCTGTCCAGCGCGGGCGCGGCGTCGCTGCCGGAATAGAAGAACCCCAGAATCAGGACGGCAAGGATCGGCCCGATGGAGCTTAAGGCGACCAGCCCGAAGCTGTCCGATTCCGCCTGGCCGTCGCTTCGCGCGTTGGAAACGCCCATGCCGAGCGCGAGGATGAAGGGAACGGTCATGGGGCCGGTGGTCACGCCGCCGGAGTCAAAGGCGATGCTCAGGAATTCCGGGTCCGTAAAAGCGGCGAGAAGAAAGACCAGCGCATAGAACACGATCAGCAGCCAGCGCAGCCGCAGGCCCGTGAGAATGCGCAGCATGCACACCGAGAGGAAGAAGCCCACGCCCACCCCCACGGCGATCAGAAGCACGGTGGTGTCGATGTGCGGCACGGTCTGGGCGAGAACCTGCAGATCCGGTTCCGCCACGGTTACGGCAAACCCCAGAAGAAAGCTCGCGGCCAGAATCAGCGGCAGATTCCGCGTCCGCGTCAGGCAGGTGCCGGTTTTGCTGCCGATGGGCGTCATGGAGACCTCCGTGCCGAGGGAGAAAAAGCCCATGCCTACAATGATCAGCAGGCTGCCGATCAGAAAGCTCAGCAGAAGATCCGTCTGCAGCGGGACGACGGTCAGGCACAAAAGCGTCACGATCACGATGATCGGCAGAGTCGAGCGCAGGGCTTCCTGAAGCTTTTCGACGATTGCGGTCCTGGTTTTTCCGAAAAAGGAGCTGTTCAAATTTCGATTCCACCTTTCTGCGCGGGGCGCGGTATCATTCGGCCGCTGCTGCCGCGGCCAAAAGGGTATCCGTCCGGCGAAAAGGGAAGCTCCGCCGAAATTATTTCATTTTAAATTTTACAAAAAACGGAAAGCAAAGTCAATAAACATTCTGTAAACAACCGGGGACTCTGCACTTTTCCGCAAGAATCCGCCCCGGGCTGGAAAACGCTCCGCTTCCGTGCTATAATATGAAAAAAAGCGAGGGGGAAGAACGGTATGAAGAAGATCGGGCTTGTGGTGGCGGTGGAGCTTGCCGCGCTGCGCCGGAGATACGGCGCGCCGGAGGAGACGATTTGCCTTCCCGCCTGTGAGATTTTGAAGTATTCTCTCTATGGGCGTGAGCTTTTCGTCCTGCAGAGCGGCGCGGGGGAGATCGCCGCCGCCGCGGCGACGCAGACGCTGATCTGCCGGTACGCGGTGGACGCGATATTGAACTTCGGCGTGGTCGGCGGCCTGACGGAGGAAATCTCGCAGCACCGCACCTGCGTGGTCAGGAGCGTCGTACACTATCAGATGGACACCTCTCAGGCGGACGCGGACATGGAGCCGGGGCGTTATCTGGAATATCCCACGGTGTTCATCCCCGCGGACAGGCGGCTCCGCCGCTTTGCGCTGGAGCAAAACCCCGCCCTGCGGGAGGTCGTCTGTGCCTCGGGCGACAGATTTGTCGGAGATCCGGCGGAAAAGGAGATGCTGCACCGGCGCTTTCAGGCGGACATCTGCGACATGGAGGCGGCGGGTATCCTTCTCACCTGCAACCGCAACCGCGTGCCCTGCCTGCTGCTGAAGATGGTTTCGGACGGTCTGAGCGGCGGTGCGGAGGAATTTTTCCAAACCTTCCAAAGCGCCTCGGATGCCTGCGTTGCGATTCTGGACAAGCTTTTGCGCGAAATCTGAACAAAAAACCGCCTCCGGCTTCTCTGCGAACCGCCCGAAATTGTGCGGGCAGCACAGTTTCGGGCGGCTCATTTATCCTGCGGTGTTGTCTTGTCCGTTTTTCTGGTTTTGTCAGCGGTGCTAGATCTCCGGGGAATAGCGGATACGCTCCGTGACATACAGAAAGGTGTAATACTCAATGGGGATGTCTGTATCCTGAAAAGTACCGGTCTTGAGGTCTGTGACCTGAAGCAGCGGGAAGCGATTCGGCGTGCCGAGCAGACGGGAAGTTGTTTCGTCGGAAACGACGGCACGCAACTCGCGGTTGGAGCATTTGATCTCCAGATTATACTTTTCCTTCAGCAGCGTGATGATGGACTGATTCTGCAGGTTGTAGCTCTCAATGCCGGGAAGCGCGGAGGAATTGAAGTAGCTCCGGCCGTAGATGACAGGAGTGCCGTTGGCGTAATATACGCGGGTATACTCCAGCACTGGGTCCCCCTCCTTCAGACCAAGATGCTGTGCGACCTCAGCGCTGCACGGAACGAGGCCATCAAAGAGGATCTTCTTCGAGGGCGTCATATTCTGCGATCGGATGAGCGTGCTGCAGCTTGTGATGACGGAAAAATTCTGCTTCTGCGGCGTGCGTTCCTTGACAAAGGTACCCTTGCCCTGAATTTTATAGATGTAGCCCTCGCGCATCAGCTCCTCCAGCGCCTTGCGGACGGTCAGACGGCTGCATGCATAGAGACTGCACATCTCCTTTTCGGTCGGCAGCTTTGCGCCGACAGCAAGCTCACCGGATTTGATGCGGTTGGTCAGTGCAAGTTTGATGTACATATATTTGGGGATATTCTGCACCATGGCAGAGATCTGTTCATCAGAAAACATTTGATTCATTCTTTGCCCCTCAACGATCTGGTATTGTGAGATAGTACAGGTGGTATATTGTTCATGATATCTATTTTATTGATCAACCGCACAGAAGTCAACACTTTTTCAGAAAAAAACGGAAACTCGAGCGCAGAAAAACCGGAAAAGACAGGGGCTGATGTCAAAAACGGTACACACCGACAGCATTGGATAGGATACATGACAAGTTGGGGAATCTACCTTTTATCCGGGAAAAGTTGACAAACAGAGCTTGGTGAAATTGCTCAAAATGTGGGCTGTTATTTTGTGAAATACGATAGTTGCAAACCGGTAAGACTGTGATATAATAAAAACAGCGGAAGGATTCGCTGTTTTTTCTCGGACAACATATCATGTTGTCATTACATCTATATCAACGGATCATTTGGCTTCCGCCTATGAAAAAGACGACAGAAAATGGAGGAAAGGAATGGGACAGTTCCATCTAGTCTATTACATCAGCATGGGTTCCCCCAGCATAGAGTATTCGCTGCAAAAGGCGGAGACCTATCTTGCGCAGGGCGTACGGGCGCTGCAATTCGATCTGCCTTCCCGCAATCCCTACCGTGAAACGCCCTTCATCAAGGAGTGCATGGCGAAGGCTTGGGAGACCTACGGCGGCTACGGGCCCTTTCTCAGCGCATTGACCGAATTCCGCCGGAAGCATCCGGACTTTGAAATGCAGATGGTGTCCTATGAGGATGTGATCCTGACCATCGGCACAGACAGGTATATCGACTTCTGCAAAAAGAACGGGATCAAGATCTGCCGCATTTCCGGCGACGGCGTGATTGAGCAGGCGCGCCTGGATATGAACGCCGCCGGGATCGATACGCTGACATTCATCGACTACAATATGCCGGAGAAGGACGTGGAGTTCGCCGTCCAGACTGGCCGGGCTGTCATGCTGCGCAACGTGCGCGCCGGAATGGAGCCGCGCGACGGCATGGTGCGCTGGGACGAGCGGATTCGCTATCTCCGCAGTCGAGGCGTGACCGCGCCGATCTACGCCACGGCGGGCATCACCTGCGGCACCAGCCTCACGGAGGCCAGACAAGCCGGTGCAGCCGGCGCTTTTGTGGGAAGCTGCCTGATGAATCTATGGAACGACGAGCCTGCAATGCTGGCACTGTTAGCAGACCTTGAGCAGGCGGCAAATAAATGAAAGGAAGTTTGAGTATGAGTATTAAGACCATTTGCTACCTCTCTTTCGGGTATCCGACCATCGAAAAGAGCATCGAGATGGCGGGATATTACATCGAAGGTGGCTGCGACGCCATTGAAGTCAGTATCCCGCCGAAGGATCCCTACCGCGACAGCGCTTTCCTGCAGGAGCTGTACCGCGTCGCCCTGAAGGAATGCGATGACTACTCCGCCTACCTTGAGGGTGTGGGGAGAATGACCGAGCGCTATCCCAATACGGAGTTCTTCTTTGTTCTGTACCATGAGGTTATCATGGCCATCGGCGCGGAGAAATTGGGCGAATTCTGCGAAAAGCATCACATCGTCAACGTCATCTCCGGCGACCTGCACGACCCTGAGGCCATCGCCGCCCTGCGCAGTCACGGCGTCAAACTGGCGCGTTCCGTAAATTACAAGATGAACGAGGACGACATCCAGCGCTGCATTGAGACCGATGGCTTCACCTATATGCAGGCATTCCCCAGCGAGGGACAGTACGTCAAGCCTGGCTTTGAGAAGCTGGAGACCTGCATCCGCTATCTGCGCGAACGCAAGGTTTCCGAGCCGATCTACTGCGGCGCGGGTATCAAGTCCCCAGCGGATGCGGCGCGCGTCAAGTCGGCCGGAGGGCAGGGCTTCTTTGTCGGAAGCTCGATTATCAAGCTGTACGATACGCCGGAGAAGCTTGTCGAGCTGATCCGCGAGTATAAAAAGGCGGCGCAGGATTAAGCTGCGCGGCATATATCCGACAGAAATCTATTTCAGAGGTGTGACATCATGAAAGACTTTTGGTACTATGTTCCGACTCGTGTAAACTTTGGCCCCTCCTGCTTCCAGTATCTGGTGGAGACCGTCCATCAGTGGGGCACCAAGCCGTTGATCGTCTACGGCGGCGGCTCCATCAAGCGCAACGGCGCGTATGACGCCGTCGTCAGCCGCCTGAAGGAAGCCAACATTCCCTATGCGGAAATGGGCGGCGTTGCGCCGAACCCCCGCTATGAATCCGTTCTCGAAGGCAACCGCATCTGCCGTGAGGAGAAGTGCGACATCCTGCTGCCAATCGGCGGAGCTTCCGCCATCGACTGCGCAAAGTCCATTGCCGCGACCGTCAACTATGACGGCGAGCCGTGGGACATCATCAGCAAGAAGGTTCCCGTAGGCAAGGTTCTGCCCATCCTCGCGGTACCGACGCTGGCCGCCGCAGGCTCCGAAATGTCGACCAGCTCTGTCATTTCTCGTATGGACATCAACGAGAAGGCCGGCTATTCCAGCCCGGATATGCGCCCGCGCGCCTCCTTCTCCAACCCCGAATTTACCTTCACCATGCCGAAGAAGCAGACCGCAGCGGGTGTCGCCGATGCAATCAGCCACGTCATGGAATCCTATTTCTCCAATGTTCCAGAGGCGTATCTGCAGACCAAATTCGGTGAGGCCATGTTCAATACCCTCTTCCACTACGGCAAGATCGCTTATGACGAACCGACCAACTACGAGGCACGTTCCAACATCATGTGGGCGTGCTGCTGGGCGATCAACGGGCTGACTGTCAAGGGTAACCCTGTCGGTTGGTCCATGCATAAACTGGAGCACGAGCTGTCCGCTTTCTACGACGTCACTCACGGCGAGGGGCTTGCTGTCATCATGCCGGCATGGCTGACATGGATGCTCACCGAGGAGAACGCCTACCGCTATCTGGGCTATCTGCAGGCTTCCTTCGGCATCGACCCGACGGGAATGGACAAGATGGAGGCCGCGAAGCTGGCGATCGAAAAGACAAAGGAATATTTCGCCTCACTCAATCTGCCGCAGCATCTGCGCGACTTTGGCATCGAGGAAGAAATGCTGCCCAGAATGGCACATGAAGCCTCTGTCATCGGCAAGGATTACTTTGCCAAGGCATTCCGACCGTTGGATGAAAAGTCCGCACTGGAGATTTATAAGCTTGCTTACTAATCTCATCTCTTGTCTTGCTTCTTCCCTTTCTTCAGGGGTACGTCCGGCGCTCCCGGCCGGACGTACCCGCCCCTCCTTTTGGAAGGCCGGCGGTGTTGCCACAATGTTGTTATTACAACAATACCATAAAAGGACTGTGGACGCGGCAACGACGGACGGATACTGGATGGAATCCTTTGGAAATCTCTGAATTTCTTGTGAAAAACGGACAAAAACGAGATAGATTATTCGGCGGTTTTGCTAATTGAAAAATGCCGAACCGAATGATATTGTTATTATAACATCAATACAATATATAAACAGTTGATGTAAAATTATGAGGAGGATGTATCCATGAAAAAGCTACTCGCAATCCTGCTTGCGCTGATTATGATCGTATCTCTTGCGGCCTGCGCAGGCAACGATGACCCCAGTGAAAAACCGAGCGAAAACCCCGGCAGCGAAACTCCTTCCAATCCCGATGTCTCTGTGGACAAGCCCGAAGTCAACAAGAAGATCGCAATGATCATGCAGCAGGGCGGTCTGGGAGATCAGGGCTTTAACGACACTGCCTATGCCGGCCTGACCGCCTGCAAGGAAAAGTATGATCTGGACGTCAACGCAGTGGAATGCACCGATACCACTCAGGGCGAAACTCTGATTCGTGAGCTGTGCGAAGCGGGCTATGGCCTCATCATCAATCTGGAAGCCGGCATCAGCGGCAATATGTACACCGTTGCGCTGGACTATCCCGACATCTACTTTGTCGTTGTCGGCCGCCAGCTCCGCATCAACGCCGTTGACGGTTTCACCGAGACTCCGAAGAACGTCATTGAGTCCTATATCACTTTGAACGAACATTCCTTCCTCGCGGGCGTCGTAGCCGCCTATGCTGCGACCGACGGCAACACGCTGGTCGAGGGCGTCGGCCAGCACGAGGGCTGCAACATTGGCATCCTGTTCGGCGCTGAGTCCGTCGGCTTCTATCAGTACGGCGACGGCTTCAGGCAGGGCGCTCTGTTCTACAACCCCGATGCGAAGGTCTACATCGACTATACCGTCGGCTTCTCCGATACCGCGAATGCACAGAATATTGCGCAGAACATGATCAATAACATGGGCTGCGACGTCATCTGGACCTGCTGTGGCACCGCCGGTCTGGGCGGCCTCGAGGCTTGCCGCCTGAACAAGGCGTTCGGCATCGGTGTTGACTCCAACCAAGATGAGGTCGAGCCGGGCTACATCCTGACTTCCGCTGTCCGTGACAATACCTCCCTGATGGAATTCTATATCGGCAAGTATCTCGAGGGCGACCTCGCGCAGACCGAGCCTGACGTTTTCAATCTTTCCAACGGCGGCGTGGACATCACCGATATGAGCGTTATTGAGCAGTATGTCACCGATAAAGACAAGCTCGCGGAGCTCAAGGGTATCATTGAGCAGTGCCGTAAGTGGATCGCGGACGGCACAATCACCGTGTTCGACGCCCGTATGGCGAGCATCGAGGCCGACGGCCAGCGCCTGGACGATTGGCTGAAGATCGACGGCAACAGCAAGACCTACGCTGAACTGAACAAGTAATCAATCCGACTGTGTATGCCCCGTTGAAGGTATCTCCAGCGGGGCATACCTCATAAACAGGATGCTTTGGAGACGAATATGGATACCATTATTGAAACAAAAAAACTGACAAAGAAATTCGGAGACTTTACCGCCAACGACCACATCGATCTGGCGATAAAGGAAGGGGAGATCCGCGCCATCATCGGAGAAAACGGCGCTGGCAAGTCCACGCTCATGAATATGCTCTATGGCATCTTGCAGCCAACGGAGGGAGAGATCCTTTTCCGAGGCAAAAAAGTGGCGATCTCCTCTCCCCGCGACGCCATTGAGCTGGGCATTGGCATGGTGCATCAGCATTTCAAGCTCTCCCCCTCTCTGACGATCTACGAAAATATCGTGCTGGGGACGGAGACTGTGCGTACCCACAAGCTGGGCAAAAAAACTTTCCGCGGTGTTCTGATCGACGAAAAAAAGGAAAAGGCCGAGATCCAGGCGCTCGTCGATCGCTTTAATTTCAACCTGAATATAACCGACAAGGTTTCGGATATTTCCGTCGGCGCAAAGCAGCGCGTGGAGATTCTGAAGATGCTCTACCGTGACGTCGATCTTCTCATTCTCGACGAGCCCACAGCCGTCCTCATTCCGCAGGAGGTGGACGACCTGATCCGCCGCCTGATTGACCTGAAAAAGGCGGGCAAGACGATCATCATCATCACCCACAAGCTCAACGAGGTCAAGATGTGCGCCGACAATATTACGGTCATCCGCGGCGGCCGCGTTATCGGCACGGTGCCGAACGATGACAAGACCACGGACGAGGATCTTGCGGAGATGATGGTCGGCCGCACCGTCCTGCTGCGCGTGAAGAAGAGCGGTATGCCCGCCGGTAAAAAGGTAGCCTATCAGGTTAAGCACCTGAGCGCGGTCAATTCCGAAGGGCAGAAGATCCTCAACGATATCTCCTTCCGCATCCATGAAAACGAGGTTGTGGGGATTGCGGGCGTTGAGGGCAACGGCCAGACCGAACTGATGCTGGCGCTGACAGGGATGTTGGATGTCTGCCATGGCACCACGGTGGAACTGGGCGGCGTGAATATTACGGGACTGTGGCCGGATGAGCTGAGAAAGCACGATATCGGCATAGTCCCGGAGGATCGCTACCGTCAGGGCCTGTGCCTGGGGGTGCCTGTTTCAGCCAATCTGATCGCGGGCTACCATGATCAGAAGCCCTACTGCCGCCGCGGCGTGATGAACCGCAGAGCCATCATGGAAAACCGCGACAGGCTCGTTGAGGAATATGACGTCCGCCTCAGCACGAAAGATCCTGCGGTCGGCTCCCTCTCTGGCGGCAATGCACAGAAGGTCATCATCGCCCGCGAGTTCAGCCGCATGCCGAAGGTGCTGCTTGTCAGCCAGCCGACCCGCGGCGTGGACATCGGTGCGATTGAGTTCATCCACAATCAGATTCTCAAGATGCGCGATGCCGGGACTGCGGTGTTTATCATCTCCTCGGAACTTTCTGAGGTCACTGGTCTTTCCGATCGCGTGCTGGTGATGTACCACGGCGAGCTGGTCGGCGGCTTCCGCTCCGACGAGGTAAGCTTCAACGAACTGGGTCTTTATATGTCCGGCGTGAAGCGAATGAGCGCCGATGAACTGGCTGAAGAATGAGAGGTTAGCAATTATGAAACAGAAACTCCGCGCAAGACCAGCTTCCGGCTGGAGCTCCAATCTTCTCACAGCCGCCGGCGATGTGCTGCTTCCGCTGCTTTGTGCCTTCGGCGTGGGCAGTATCTTTTCCCTGATCTGCGGCTGCAATCCCTTTACGCTTTACAGCTACATCATCAAAAAGGCGTTCTTCTCCCTTGGGGGCATCCTCAATACACTGGGCTACACGACGCCGATCATCATCACAGGTATGGCTGTCGCCCTGTCCATCCGTGCAAATATGTACAACATGGGTATCGAGGGGCAGGTATTTCTCGGTGCTTTTGCCGCGGCGCTGGCAGGCTACATGATCAAGGGCCTGCCTACCATCCTGCACGTTTCTCTTTGCCTGCTTATCGGTGCGGCCTTCGGCGCGCTGTACGCGCTGATTCCGGGCCTTCTGAAGGCAAAACTGCGCGTCAACGAGGTCGTTACCACGGTCATGCTCAACAGCATAGCCACGCAGGTGACAAGCTTCCTCACGCAGAGCTATCTCGGCACCGGCGATGCCTACGCGCACACCGAGTTCATCGAGCAGAGCGCGCGTCTGGTCAAGCTGAGCAGCAAGTACCGCTGCACGACCGCCCTGTTTATCGCACTGGCAATCTGGATCGTACTGTATTACATCCTGAAAAAGACCAAATTCGGCTACGAGATCGACTGCATTGGAAAACAGTGGGAGTTCGCAGACGCCGTCGGTATGCACGTCAGCCGTAAAATCGTGATCATCTTTGTGGTCGGCGGCGCCATGGCCGGCATCGCCGGCGCGACCGAGATCCTCGGTGTCAACTACAACTTTGTCAGCAGCTTCTCCGCAAACCCCGGCATCGGCTGGGACGGCTTTTTTGTCTGCATCCTCGCAGGCAGTAACCCCGTGGGCATTCTGCTCTATTCCATTGTGTTCGGTGCTCTGCGCTACGGCGCGCTGGCGGCGCAGACCGGCCTTGGTGTACCGCTTGATCTGATCAACATTATGAAGAGTACGCTCGTTCTCTTCATGGCTATCAAGCTCGTCAGCAATAACCGCGACGCCATCCGTAGCTTCTTTGCCCGCGTGTTTCACCACAGCGCTTCGTGTGAAAAGGAGGGCTGAGTATGAATTATTTTAACCTGTTTCTGAATCTGCTCAATATGACCGTGGAGAATGCCGCACCCTATCTGCTCATCACCATCGGCGGTGTGTTTGTCGCAAGGGCCGGCGTGTTCAACATCTCCATGGAGGGCTGTACAGAGTTCGCGGCCTTCGCGGGCATCCTTTTCGCTTTCGTCACCGGGCAGATCTGGGTCGGCGTGATCGCGGCCTTTATGATCACCATCCTGCTCAACAGCCTGTTCTATCTCTTTACCGTCAAGCTCAAGGGCAACCTGAGCGTTGTCGGCAGCGGTATCAACCTCATGGCCGCCTGCATTCCGGCGTGCCTGCTGCAGGCGCTTTACGGTACCCGCAGCAATCTGGTCGCCAGCAACATCATTGACCCCGCGAAGATGGTGCTCGACGTGCCGGTGCTGCGCAGCATCCCCATTCTGAGCGATATCTTCAATAACCACACGGCCATCACCTATCTCACCTTTCTCGTGGTGATTGTGCTGACCATCGTGATGTACAAGACGAAGTTCGGCATCTACGTCCGCGTCACGGGCGAGAGTGTCAATGCCGCGAAGTCTGTTGGCATCAAGACCAACCGCATCAAGTTCATCTGTCTGATGATCTCCGCGGCCACCTGCGCGCTGGCGGGCCTGAACCTGTCGGTAGAGCAGCTCGGTATGTATACCATCAACATGACGGCCAACCGTGGCTTTATCTGCCTGAGCGCCATCAACTGTGGCCGGAAAGATCCGGAGAAAGCCTGCGTCTATGCGCTGATCTTCGGCTTCGTCCGCGCCCTGCAGACCATCATCAATAATTTCGTTCCTGCGGCGATTTCGTCGCTGCTCGGCATCATGCCCTATGTCACGATCATCGTTGTGCTGCTGATCGTCGAAACGCCGAACGCCCGCAAGAACCACCTGCGCTTCTTCAAGGAAGCCTGACGGGAGGAATCTCATATGCCGAAAACTGCCGTACTTGTCATTGATATGCAGAAGGACTTCACGCGCCCGGAGGGAAAGTTTTATTACCCTGAAACAACCGGCGTGATGATGCAGACCTTCCCGGAAAAGCTCAATAGAATGCGCGACCTCGGCGCACTGATCGTGATCGTCTACACCGCCCATCCCGCCGATGAAAAGGAGGTCAACCCCGAGTTGACACGGATGTTCCGCGACGGCAAAAAGGCCTCTCTGGTCGAAGGCTCCGAGGGCGCGGAGCTGGATGAGAACATCCCCTACGATCCCGAACGCGACATTAAGTTCCGCAAGTTTGTCCCCAGCGCGTTTTTCGGTACCGATCTTGCTAAGATTCTGCGCGAGCGGGGCGTTGAGAACGTCCTCGTGTGCGGCGTCAAGACCAACGTCTGCTGCCGCGCCACCGCAACCGACGCTGCAGCCTACCGCTTCCGTACTTATATGATCAGCGATATGCTTGGTACCAACACGAAGGAGATCAACGACTTCCATCTGGCGGAAATGACAAAATATTTTGCCAAGGCGATCTCCTCCAAAGAGGTCTGCAGCCGGCTGGAGAGCGGAGAATTCTGATGAAGCGCTATGATTTTACTGTGGTCGGCACGGCTGCGACGGTCAGCGTTCTGCGTGTGAAGCAGATGCCGGAGTGTGGAAAGTCCACGCCGGTGTTCGGCGGAAGCCTGCTGGAGTACTCCAACGGCGGCATGGGATTCAACATCTGTGCCGGCCTTGCGAAGTTGGGCGCGTCGGTCTATCCGGTGCTGACCTACGCTGATTACCGACAGCACGACTTTCTGCATCGCTTCGCGCGGGAAAACGGAATGCCGGAGGACGGCATCAAGGATCCTCCCGCCGAGGCCCGTGGCACGACCATCATGATCCAAAATGCCGAAAAGAACCACATGACGCTCATTACGGAATATGAGAATCGTCTGCCGCAGAGTACCTATTACGGCTTGCAGGAGATGTGCCAGCACTTTTTCCGCGACAGCCGCTATGTGATCCTCACGGCGCCCATGGCAATGAATACACAGCCGGCGATTGACGCCATTCGCGCGAGCGGTACGCCGCTGGTGTTTTCCATGCGGAAAGATCCCAATGCGATGCCGCACGACAAGCTTGCCCAGCTTCTGGAGCTGAGCACAATCCTCTTTGCCAACGAAACGGAGATTGCCTATCTGAAAGAGGAATTTGCGCTGAAGGATATCTGCGAGCTGTTTGGTAACGGACGGCTGCAATATCTTGTGGAAACGCTCGGTGCGCAGGGAAGCCGGGTCTACGCAAAAGAGGGAGACGGCATTGCCGTCACGCAGGTCGGCGCGATCCGTCCGGAATGCTCGGAGATTGAAACGGTGGGCGCCGGGGACGGCTACGTCTGCGGCTTCCTCTACGGTCTGCTGCACGGCTGCTCTGCCCGCGACTGCGCCCTTCTGGGTGGAACGCTGTCCTCCTTCGTGCTGGAAAAAGAGGGAAGCGTCACGAATCTGCCCACACAGAAACAGCTCCTTGCGCGCTACGAAAAGAACAGGAAGGATGATGGAATATGGATTGGAATCTGACTGGGGGACGGAAACTGCTGATCGGCATGATTCACTGCCTGCCGCTGCCCGGTACCTACGGCGCGACGACGACCATCAATGAGGTCATCGACCGCGCGGTCAGCGATGCGAAGGTGCTGGAACAGGCCGGCTTTGATGCCGTCATGATTGAAAACGAGGACCTGTGTCTGGAACCGCATATGACAAAAGTACAATTTGCCGCCATCAGCATGGTGGCGCAGGCGGTGCGCGGCGTGGTTTCGCTGCCGATCGGCCTGTGCTGCAGCGGTCTGAATTATGAAGAAGCGCTGTCCATTGCCAAGGTGGCCGGCGGAGATTTTATCCGTACGCCCATTTTTGTGGATACGGTCATGAACTATAACGGCATCATCATGCCGTGTAGCGGAAAGATCATCCGCTACCGCCGCGAGATCGGCGCGGAGAACATCAGGATCCTCGCGGATATACAGGTCAAGCATTATTACATGCTCAATCCGGACGTGGACATTGCTACCTCCGCGAAATGGGCACAGCATCAGGGTGCGGACGCTGTGATCGTCACAGGCTGCTCTACCGGCGTGGAAACCGCCTCCTCCGATTTGGAAAAAGTCAGAAACAGCGTGTCTATCCCGGTGGCGGTAGGCAGTGGCGTCAATGCAAAGAACATTGCGGAGAAGATGCGTACGGCGGATATTCTCATCGTCGGCACAACCCTGCGCAGGAACGGCAGAATTTCCGAGCCGATCGACGAGGCGCAGGCTGCTGCACTCATTCATGCCGCAGGGCGCGGAGGAAAAGAAAAATGAGATACCGAACTCTTGGAAGAACGGGCCTTCAGGTTTCTGAGATTGGTCTCGGAGGTGAATATCTGGAGGGGAAGCCCCTGAAGCTGGTCTGCGATACCGTGGACGCAGCGATAGATGCCGGGATCAATCTGCTCGACTGCTTTATGTCCGACCCGGACATCCGTACCAATCTCGGCACGGCGCTCCGCGGAAAGCGGGAGAAAATGTACGTTCAGGGGCATTTTCGCTCGATCTGGCAAAATGGTCAGTACGGCCGCACGATGGACGTGCGTGTCGTCCGGGCATTTTTTGAGGATCTTCTGCAGCGGTTGCAGACGGATTACATCGACTTTGGTATGATCCACATGATCGACAACCCGAAGGAATACGACGAGATCTTCGGCGGCCCTATTCTGGAATACGCGCTGGAGTTGAAACAGAAGGGCATCATTCGCGCGCTGGGCGTGAGCTGCCATAATCCGGTGCAGGCGCTGCGCGCGGCGAAAACGGGCATGATCGACCTGATGCTTTTCAGCGTCAATCCCGCTTATGACGTGCTGAACGAAAACGCCGAGCGGCCACGCAAGCTCGACAATCGCTTTTTTGACGGGGTGGAGTCGCTCGGCGGGATCAATACCGTCCGTGAGGAGCTCTACCGTTACTGTGCGCTCCACGGCGTCGGCATTACGGTGATGAAATCCCTTGCGGCGGGCGCGCTTTTGTCGGATCGGACTTCGCCCTTCGGCCGCGCCATGACTGTCCAGCAATGTATGCACTATGCCCTGTCCCGCCCGGGCGTGGCGAGCGTGCTGGTGGGAATGCAGTCGCCAGAGCAGGTGGCCGACTGCCTGCGCTACGAGGAAATGAACGAAGAGGAACTGGATTATTCCTTCCTCTTTGCCTCAGAACCGAAGTTTTCCATGCAGGGGCGGTGTATGTACTGCAACCACTGCCTGCCCTGCACGGAGCATATCAATATTGCACAACTCGGCAAATACCTGGACATGGCTCTTCTGGACGGCGCGACGCCGACACTTCGCGCGCATTACGATGCGCTGGAGCATCACGCGGGCGAATGCATCCGCTGTGGACGCTGCGAGAAGCAGTGCCCCTTCGACGTTCCTATCATGGCACGTATGGAAAAGGCAAAGGTACTTTTTGGGAAATAAAAGAAACAGCGCTGTCTCCGGCTTTCGGAGACAGCGCTGTTTCTTTGCTTCTCATACTAGGGAAACTCTGAATCAATCCTCTGCGGTGGACGGCGGATCTTTTTCGCCAAATCTTCGGTTTGAAAAACT
>CAJMQR010000009.1 GCA_905215665.1 uncultured bacterium
CTCAGAAAACTCCAGATCCTCGCAGTTGAAGTCGCTCATGATCACGCAGGGATGGCTGCGGTCCTTCTCGACCATCTCCATCATCTGCAGATAGGCTCTTTCAAAGAAAGCATCCGTTTCGTTCACGTTCCAGATCGGATACTCGATATAGACGTACATGCCAAGCTCGTCGCACAGATCCAGCACATAGTCCGGAGGAGAAAACAGGCAGTATTTGATGGCATTGAAGCCCGCCCTTTTCAGTTCCTCAATTTCGTATTTCACGCGTTCCGCGGCAACTGCGGAGGTATAGTTTTCATAGTAGCTGCCCCAATGGAGCATGCCCGTCAGAAAAATGCCCCTGCCGTTGAGCAGCACCTTCCTGCCCGACACCGCGACGGAGCGTATGCCGAATTTCTGGCACAGCAGATCGCTTCCCCCTTCGCAGTCCGCCGTAACGCGGAGGGTGTAAAGTGCCGGAGAATCCGCGCTCCAGAGCTTCGGCGACTGCACCTTCAGAGGAACATGCAGGATGCTTTTCCCTTTTGCAGGCACCGTGATCTCCTGCTGCGCTGCCGCTTCCTGTGCCTCCTCAACGCTGACGGAAAGCACCGTCCGGATTGTCTCCTCCGTTGGGTTATACAGGGTAACGGCAGCATCGAGTTCGCCGTTCCGTGCGTCCGATGTCGCGACATAGAGATCGTCAATGGCCACCGCACCCCGCGGCTCAAGCCAGACACTCTGCCAGATCCCGCAGTAATTAAGCTTTCTGGTGTCCTGCGTGAAGCCGGCCAGCGTCTCCTTAATGTGAATGTCATCCTCCGTCAGGCCGCTGTTCCAGTCCTGATCCACAACGCGGACGACCAGTGTGTTTTCGCCCTGCCGCAGTGCGGGCGTCACGCAAAAGCGGAAAGCGGTGTATCCGTTTTCATGGCTGCCCAGAAACTGCCCGTTCAGCCAGACCTCCGCGCGGTAGTCCACCGCGCCGAAGCAGAGCCACCATTGTTCTGCCGTCAGCTCCTGCACGGAGAAGCTCTTTCTGTACCAGAGCACGCCGTTAAAGGTGTCGGGATACACACGGTCGGCGTAGCTGAGTTCAAACTGCCCTTCGGCGGCGGAAGGAACCTGCGCGGAAACCCAGGAATCGCCGCAGGAGGCCGTGCGCAGGCGCAGGCTGTGGCTTTCGTCCTGGCCGGCGTCTCCCAGCAGCCAGACGCCGTCGGCGGCATTGCTGGTGATCTCGATGCGGTTTTCCCCCTCCCGAAGTTCCGAAGCATTGACGCATAGGTCAATCCAGTGGGGTCTGCCGTCCTGATAATAGGAAATGTCCGTCTCACACCACGCGCCGCCGTTGACGCGGACGCGAAGGGCGATATCTGCACCGTCCGCGGCTTCCGCTGTTTCTTCCGCGGCAATCCACGCACGGGCTTTTACAAAGTCCGTCTCCGTCAGCTTCGGCAGCGTCAGCGTCATGCCGCAGAGATTGCCGCACAGCAAGGTGCGCGCTTCTCCCGTCCCGGCGTCGCCCTTGTATTCCTGCGTTTTTTCCGCGGAATCCACATACAGTTCCCATGTGCCGTTGAGGGAAAGGGCGTTTTCTCTCAGCCCGGCGGGCTGCTCCGTATTGAAAGACCACGCAGCCTCCGGCTCCGTATCCTCCGGTTTTCCGGTCTGTCCCGTCTGCGCCGGCGTTCCGCTCTGGCAGGCGCACAGCAGCAGAAGCAGCGCCAGCAGCAAACAAAGTCCTCTCTTTTTCATTCTTACCTCATTTCTCATCCTTTGACCGCGCCGAGCACAATCCCCTTGACAAAATGCTTCTGCGCGAACGGATAGACCACCAGCAGCGGGATCATGGTGACAAACACCTTCGCTGCGTTGAACGCCTTGCCGGAAACCTCCGCAAGCTGCATCTGTTCCTCATAGCTCAGGGAAGAATTCACGTTCATGTTGACCACAAGCTGCTGGATATAGGTTTGCAGCGGGATCTTGCTCTGATCCCCGATGTAGATCGCCGCATCGAACCATGCGTTCCAGTGTCCCACGAAGGAGAAGAGCGCAACCGTTGCAATGCAGGGCAGCGCCAGAGGCACAAAAATTTTCCACATGATGCGCATCGGCCCCGCGCCATCGATCATGGCGGCCTCCTCCAGCTCCTGCGGAAGACTCTTGAAGTAGTTCATCAGCAGAATTACATTATAGACCGGCACCGCGCTCGGCAGGATCAGCGACCAGATACTGTTCATCAGTCCCAGCTTGCTGATGAGGAGATAGCTTGGAATCATTCCCCCGCTGAACAGCATGGTAAAGAGCAAAAACCACATATAGCGGTTGCGCGCGCGGAACTGATGCGTCGTTTTGGAGAGCGGATAGCCCATCAGGATGCAGAACAATACGTTGATCGGCACACCGATGGCGGCGCGGAGTACGGAGTTCTTAAAGGAGATGAAGAACTGCTTGTCCTTCAGAATCGCGCGGTAGGCCGCCGTGGTAAAATTGACCGGCCAGAGGGAAACCTTTCCCGCCGTGGCCGAAGCGCGGTCGGACAGCGACAGCGCCAATGTATGTACGATAGGCAGCAGACAGATGACCGCGCCCAGAATCACGAAAAAGTAACAGACGAATTTCCATATGCGGTCGCCTGCACTGTTGGACCGCTGCATGTGTCTCCCCTCCTAAAAGATTCTGTATCCGGTCCATTTTTTCGCCAGCCAGTAGGACAGGGTGATCAGAATAAAGCTGACCACGGATTTGAAGAGTCCAACTGCCGTGCTGAGGCTGAAATTCAGCTCCACAAGACCGATACGGTAGACAAAGGTGTCAATGATATCCACGGATTCATAGATCAGCTCGTTATACATATTGAAGATCTGATCAAAACCCGCGTTGAGTACGTTCCCCAGATTCAGGGTGGAAACCAGAACGATGGTCGGCGCGATGGATGGCAGCGTTACATGAAACACCTGCTGCACCCGGCTTGCACCGTCCAGCGCCGCAGCCTCGTAAAGGTTTGAGTCTACGCCGGTGAGGGCAGCCAGATAGATGATGGAGCCGTAGCCGAAATTCTTCCACACATCGGTAACCACCATGATAACCGGCGCCCACTTGTTGCTCGCCATGAACATCACGGGGTCCCCGCCGAAGAGCTTGATGACATAGTTCACCACGCCGTCCAGCTGGAGCATGGACAGGAAAATGCTGCCCAGCAGAACCCAGGAAAGGAAATACGGCAGGTAGACCGACGTCTGGATGAATTTTTTCAGTCTGTCCTGCGTCACCTCATTGAGCATCAGGGCAAAGAGGATGGGGACGATGGTGCCGAGAATCATTTTCGCAATGGCCAGCACCAGCGTATTTCTGAGCACCTCCAGACTGTCCGGCAGCATCAGCAGGGTTCTGAAGTTGTCCAGTCCGACCCACTCCGAGCCGCTGATTCCTTTCGCCGGAATATAGTTCTGGAAAGCAATTACAATGCCGAACATCGGCACAACCGCAAAGATCAGCAGGAGGATCACGCCGGGCAGCAGCATCAGCCGGTAGCACGATTGATCCGACAGCGGAGAATGCGGCCTTTTGGGCCGTGCGCTCCTTTTCTGCTTCTCTATCAGCGTCAGCTCAGCCATTGCGGGCTTCCTCAACTTCCTGCGTGATCTGCTCGCCGCCGGAGGAATACCACTTGCCGATGAAGTCGTCAAAAGCCGAGACAGGTTCTTCTCCCATCACGATTTTCAGCATAATCTCGCTCTCCAGCTTTTCCAGAGAGGACCAAAGAGTAGACATGGTCTTGGTCGTTCCGTAGAAGCAGGTCGGAACCACCTCCACGCAGTCTTCGGTTGCGGCCCCGGCGCCGACGACACGCGCCAGATATTCATGATAGTATACACGGTTTTCCTTCGGGTGCTTGCTGTTGTAAAGAATGTACTCATAGGAGCTTTCAAAGCCGGTGATGGACAGGATGCTGGGATCCTCCTTCTCCACCGCTTCCTTCATCTCCCTGGCAATGCGTCCGACACAGTCGGACCAGTTGATTTCAATAGGTACCGGCATAACGCCCCAGCCCTGCGGAGAAGTCTCAAAGAAATACTTGTAGGCCTCCTCCGTCTGGCTGACATAGGGATTGCCGTATTCCCTGTTGCAGCGCAGAACGTCGTAGCCGGCGTTCAGCGCTTTGATGACCGCTTCCGGATGCTTGCATTTTTTGCTGACAACCGCAATTTTCTGGATGGGATCCTGCGCGGCGGTTTTCAGTTTTCCGTTACCGTCAAGGGGCGCGGAAACAGCAATCCAATCAGCCTCCTTGTCCAGCTCGACGATATCCGCCACGCCGTTGGACGGCCACCACACGCCGAAGTACATACCGCAGCGGCCGCTGCCGATCAGGGACTGCCTGCTGGCCTCGTCACGGACGGCAAATTCCTTGTCGAGAATGCCGGCGGCGTACCAACTGCGCAGAAGCTCCAGCGCATCCTTCATTTCCGGCTGGACGGAGCCGTAGGCAGCCTTCCCGTCGATCTCCAGCCAGCTTCCGGGGTAAGCGCCGAATACGGAGAAAACGGAGTCCAGGCCCCAGGAGGAGTTGTAGCCCCCGTAGAGCTTGCTTGTGGTGGTGATGCCTATGGTGTTCTCGCCGCCCAGCTTCAGTTCAATGAACTTCCGGGCCGTCTTTTCGATGTCTTCCAGAGTTTTCGGTGCTTCCAGTCCCGCCTTTTCCAGCCAATCGGAACGGATCCACAGCACGTTCTGGCAGTTGTTGAGGGAGGGGCTGGGGATGCCAAGCAGCTTGCCGTCCACGGTGACCTCCTTCATCAGTCCCTCGCCGTAGCTGTCAAGCTGCGCACGCAGGAAGTCGGAAATGCAGCTGTCATACACCTCCGTCAGATCCGCCAGCAGATCGTTGTCCGCCATCTGCTTAAAGGTGGTACGGTTCACGACCAGCACGTCCGGCAGATCCTTGCCCGCAATGCAGAGCGCAACCTTGGAAGCGTATGTACTGCTGTCCACACTCCATGCAACATCCATCTTGATGTTCTGCGTTTTCTGCAGGAAACGGGTGAAAACGTTATTCTCATAGTCGTCACCGCTGGGCAGCCCGCCCGCGCCAAGCACGGTGGTGCCCGTGGTCAGAGTGACCGTCTCATCATAGGGAGTATAGGCGTCATAGATCGCGGCAACCTCGGAGCCGGGCTCCGTTTCGGAAAGCTCCTCTCCCGCGCCGCAGGCCGCCAGCGACAGCAGCAGCGCCAGAACACAGAGCATGGATAACAGTTTACGCATAATCATGTCCTTTCCAGCATTTTTGCCAAATGCTACAACTTTGATGGAATTATCATACATCAATTCGTGCATTTTTGTTATATCAAATCCTACCTAATTCATGTTGAATTTCTCAGGTCGTCTCTGCCTGTTGAGCGCACCTGCGCCGGTAGGCCACCGGCGAGCAGCCGCAAAGCACGGCAAACTGGCGGTTGAAGGAGGAGATCGTCTGGTAGCCGACCGTCTGCGCAATTTCCGCCACGGGCCGCGTGGTGCTTTGCAGCAGGGCGCAGGCCATGCTTATGCGCGTGTGGTGGACGTACTGCATGGGACTCATGCCCAACGCGCGCCGGAACCATGTGCGCAGGGTGCTGGGATGGACAAAAAGCTGTCCGCTCAGTATCCGCACATCCAGCTCCGCGGCGTAATTCTGCGCGATATAGTGCAGCACCGGCTGCAGTCGCTCCATCAGATACCGGCGCTCACCCGTACCCTCATCCTTGCGCGGCGCAGTGCGCCCGTAGATCAGCGCAATGGCCTCCAGCAGGCAGCGGACGCACCTTTCATAATTCTCCGGTTCTTCCTCACATTCCGCCACCGCCTGCCGCACAAGCGCGAGCAGCGCCGGGGCTGTGAACACACCGCCCTCGACGCCGCGGGGCAGCCCCTCCTCCGCCTTGACGGTGATGAACATCCACCGGCTGAGCTTTGTTCCGGTGCTGCACGCCTTATGGAGCTGGCCGGGATAGATCAACGAGGCGCAGGGCGCGGTATAGGGCGTCTGCACGCCGTCGATCCAGAACACCCCGCTGCCCTCGAAGCAGTAGCCCAGCTCCAGCGCGTCATGGTGGTGCAGATCGCGGATCAGTTGCAGGGGCGGGCAGTGATAGCCATGGTGAACTCGGCCGCGATCCTCGCGGAAAAACTGGTCAAAGGAGACATAATCGATCGTCAGATGATCTTCGGTCACTCGTTTCTGCATAG
This sequence comes from uncultured bacterium, assembly GCA_905215665.1. GTDB lineage: Bacteria > Bacillota > Clostridia > Oscillospirales > Oscillospiraceae > JAZOXB01. The sequence continues at coordinate 6,214 of CAJMQR010000009.1, forward strand.
TTGTTCCTCTTTTCTGCATAGATATGTGCAAAAAGGCTTGTTATAGTAGGAGTATAGCAAGAGAAACCAGATTTGTAAAGGAGACCGAATATGGAATACTTCGATTTTCAGAAATGCAAAGCCCAACTCGATGTTCTGGATGCCGCAGGCGCACTCGCGCTGGAAAACGGCTGCGACGCGGCGCAGGCCGGTGCCGCCTACGAGGAACTGAAGGCCGCGTTGGACAAATGCGGACGGACCTTCCGCAAGCTCTATGAGGACGCCGCCGCCAGCGCCGACGAGCCGGACGATTACCCCCGGATTCTCGCCCTGTGCGGTGAGGCGCGGCCTGCGAAGCCTGTCGGGGATCTGCACGGCCGCATCAAGGCGGCGCTCCTCGGCCGCTTCGCCGGTTGCGTGCTCGGCGCGCCGGTGGAGATGTGGGATCTCTGGAATATGGAAAACATGGCGAAGTCCTGCGGGATGGAGTTCCCGCCGCAGGAATACTGGCATGCCGTGGAGCGTCCGTGGGCGCTCGCCTTTGAGCATGACCGCCGGGCGCTTTTCTCTCTGTCCGGCATGGACGGCTGCCCGGTAGACGATGACGTGACCTACGTCATCCTCTCGCTTCTGATCATGGAACGCTATGGCAAGGACTTTACCACCGCCGACGTCGGCGCATACTGGAAGGAGCATCTTCCCATCGCCTGCACAGCGGAGCTGGCTGCGCTCAACAATCTGAAAGCCGGTGTTCCGGCGGAGCGTGCCGCACTCATTGACAATCCCTATGCCCAGTGGATCGGCGCGCTGATCCGCGCCGACGGCTTTGGCTACGCCTGTGCGGGCGACCCCAGAAAGGCCGCGGAGCTTGCCTACCGTGACGCCTATCTGACGCACAGGCGCAACGGCATCTACGGCGAAATGCTCTTTGCCGCCGCCATTGCTGCCGCCTTTGCGGTCACGGATCCGCTGGATGCCGTGCGCATCGGACTGAACGAGATCCCGCACACCAGCGCACTTTGGCGCGACGTGAACTGGGCGCTTGAAACCGCTCCCTCCATCCGGGATTTCCGGCACGCCCGCCGGACGGTGGACGAGCACTTCCCCGGCATGAGCTGCGTACACACGAACAACAACGCCTGTATGATCGTTTTCGCCCTTGCGCTCGGCGGCGGTGATCTGTCGAAAACCATCACAACGGCCGTGGCAATGGGGCTGGACAATGACTGCACCGCCGCCACCTGCGGCAGCCTCGTCGGCGCCTGCAAGGGGCTTACGGCAGTGGAGGAAAAGTGGTACAAGCCCTTCCACGACCGCGTGCGCACCTATATCACCGGTGCGGAGGAGCTGTCCATCGACGATGTGGCGCAACGCTTTGAAAAATTACACCGCAGCTTCTTTACAAATGTCCGCACGGCGTGATACAATGCACACGGAAAGGATAGGATATCCCCATATGAAACGTTCGGAAATCAACAGAGCCCTGAAAGAGCTGGAGGAGATGTGCCGGCGGGAGCACTGCTATCTTCCCCCCTTCTGCAATTTTACGCCGGAGCAGTGGCAGCACCTTGGGCACGAGTACGACGAGGTCCGCGACTGCATGCTCGGCTGGGACATCACCGATTACGGTCTCGGAAGGTTTGATCAGGTGGGTTTCTCTCTCATAACCATCCGCAACGGCAACCGCAAAATGGCGGACAAATACCCCAAGGTTTACGCGGAAAAGCTTCTCTATCTCAAGGAAGGCCAGTACGCGCTGAATCATTTTCACTGGTACAAGACCGAGGACATCATCAACCGCGGCGGCGGAAACGTGCTGATTCGGGTCTATCACAGTCTTCCCGATGAGGAGATCGACTACGAGTCCGACGTGACGGTACATACCGACGGCCGTACCTATACCGTTCCCGCGGGTACGCAGATTCGCCTGACCCCCGGCGAGAGCATCCACGTGCAGCAGCGCCTGTACCATGATTTTTCCGTAGAGCCGGGGACCGGCGCGGTGCTTCTCGGAGAAGTCAGCCAGTGCAACGACGACAATACCGACAACCGCTTCCAGCCGCCCGCGGGCCGCTTCCCCGCAATCGAGGAGGACGAGCCGCCCTACCGGCTGCTGTGCAACGAATATCCCCCGGCCAGATAGGAGGAAATGTCTGTGCTTCTTTCCATCCGTAACGCTTTTCTTTCTCTGACAGTTGATACCCTCGGCGCACAGATGATGAGTCTCCGTTCCGGCGGAACGGAGTATCTCTGGCAGGGCGACCGGGAATACTGGGCCGACCGAGCCCCGATCCTCTTTCCCTTCATCGGGCGGCTGACGGAGAACCGCTGCATGTTTCACGGAAAGAGCTATTCCATGGGCATTCACGGCTTTGCGGCGCAATCCGAGTTTCTTCCGTTGGAGCAAAGCCCGGAAAGCCTGGTGCTTTGCCTGACTGCCAGCGCCGCCACACGGGCGCAGTATCCCTTTGATTTTTCTTTGAAGATCTCCTACTGTCTGAAGGAAAATGTGCTGGAAATCACATACAGCGTTTACAACGCGAGTGACTGCGTCATGCCTTTCGGTATCGGCGGGCATCCCGGTTTTCGGGTTCCTTTTTCGGATAGCGATTGTTTTGAGGATTATGTTCTGGATTTTTCGCAGGAATGCCGTCCCGACCGGGTGGGCTTCACCCCTGCCGTGTATCTGAGCGGCCGCGACGAGCCCTTCCCTCTGGAAGGCGGCAGACGGCTCCGTTTACGCCACGATCTGTTCGATGATGACGCAATTATTCTGAAGAACATGGATCACAGGGTGAAGCTTCATTCGGTAAAGGGGGACCGTTCTCTGACTGTCTCCTTCCCCCAGATGCCCTATCTCGGCATTTGGCACGTACCGGGAACAGACGCCCCCTATGTCTGCATCGAGCCCTGGTCCTCCCTGCCCTCGCGGCAGGACATCGTGGAAGAGCTTTCCTGCAAAAGCGACCTGATCCATCTTCTGCCCCGTCAAACCTACGAAAACAAATGGACGATCACCATCGCCCACAAGGAGGATTCACATGATTGATGTCACCGCACTTGGAGAACTGCTCATCGATTTTACCTGCACAGGCACGGATGCCGACGGCTATCCTTCCATGGCTGCCCATCCCGGCGGCGCCCCCGCCAATTTTCTGGCTGCGGTCTCCAAATTCGGCGGGAAAACCGCCCTGCTGGGAAAGGTCGGTGCGGATGCCTTCGGCCGGCTTTTGACCGGCACCCTGCAAAGGGCCGGCATCGACACACGGGGCATCCTGACCTCGGAAGATGTGTTCACCACTCTGGCGTTCGTTACCCTTGACGAAACCGGAAATCGGGAGTTCTCCTTTGCGCGCAAGCCGGGAGCAGATACGCAGCTCCGTTTTGAGGAACTGGATCTGTCTCTGATCGACGAGGCGAAGGTATTCCATTTCGGAACGCTGTCCCTGACGGACGAGCCGGCGCGCAGTGCGACGCAAAAGGCCGTGCGGTACGCCAAAGAGCACGGGAAGCTCATCAGCTTTGACCCGAATCTCCGCAAACCGCTCTGGAAAGATCCGAAGGAGGCAAAAAAGCAGATGCTCTGGGGTCTTTCGCAGGCCGACGTGGTCAAAATCAGCGATGAAGAAGTGGAGTTTCTCCTTGCGCTGGAACCAGCGCAGGGTGCAGAATATCTTCTGGGCAATTTTGGCGTGAAGCTTGCCTTTGTCACCTGTGGGCCGGACGGCTGTCTGTTCCGGAACCGGAGGGCTTCCGGCCATGTGGACAGTCTGAAAAATATACGGCCTGCCGACACCACCGGCGCAGGCGACATCTTCGGCGGCAGCGCCATGTACGGCCTGCTGCAGTCCGGCAGGCAGCCGGAAGATCTGGAGGAAGCGGAGCTGCGCGAGATTGTCTCCTTTGCCTGTGCGGCGGCGGGGCTTTCCACCACCCGTCCCGGCGGCATTTCCAGCATACCGGAGCGGGAAGCCGTCCTTCGGGCGCAGGCCAAGGCATAACACAGGGAGAGGAAAGCAATATGGAAACACTGAAGCACGCCCTCCCGAGCGGAGCGGTGCTCACCGCCTATCTGCACAGCAGCAGTCCGGAGATGCCATGGCCCGTCTGCAAGGCGCGCCCGGCTGTGATCATCTGCCCCGGCGGGGCCTATTGCTTTACCTCCGCGCGTGAGCAGGATCCCCCTGCCGCCGTTTTTCTGAATATGGGTCTGCAGGTCTTTGTTTTGGAATACTCCGTCGGAGAAAAGGCCGGGGGAAAGCTCCCGCTGGAAGAGCTGGCAAGAAGCGTTCTGTACGTCCGCCGGCACAGCGCGCAGTGGCAGATCGACCCGGACAAGCTTCTGATCCTCGGCTTCTCCGCAGGCGGGCATCTGGCCGCGTCGCTCGGCGTACACTGGGACGATCCGGAGATTCTCGCCCGCTGCGGTCTGGAAAACGGAAAGGCAATCCGCCCGGACGGTCTGATTCTGGCCTATCCGGTCATCACAACCGGCGAATATGCCCACAGGGAAAGCTGCAACACTGTGACCGCCGGTTCAACAGAGCCGATGGAATACTGGAGCCTTGAGACGCAGGTGACGGACAAGGTTCCTCCCGTTTTCATCTGGCAGACCGCGCAGGACAAATCGGTCCCCGTGCAGAACAGCTATCTTTTCGTGGGCGCGCTGCTTCGCGCAGGCGTTCCCTGTGAGTATCACATGTTTGCCCGCGGCCAGCATGGCATCTCTGTCTGTACGTCCGAGGTTGGCACGCCTTCCGCATCCGTGAAGCAGTGGATTCCGCTGTGCCGGATGTGGATAGAAGAGCAGTTCGGAGAACTGGGCGGTATGTAATACTATTTCTCAATAGAATTGTTTCATTCTATTGAGAAGGCACCGTCCGACGGCGTTGTCGTATCTATGATTTTCGGAATAGAAAATCATAGATACCCGTCTCATTATGATCTTCATATTAAAATGCTCCATTCTGCCGAATGAAACATTTTAATTGAATATCAGTATAATGTCTCCGACCATGATGCCCGGGCGAAGACCGCCCCGGCAAAGCCACAACAAGGCAGGCGCGTGTTTTCCACGCGCCTGCCTTGTTGCGTACAAAGAGAATGCACGGGCCGCCGGACATACCGGCGGCCCGTGCTTTCACAGGTTCAGGAAAGATGCTCCGTGATCGCGTTGCGCTCGGCATCGGATTCTTCCATCACCTGCTGCGCATAGTAATTCGCAAAATCAAAGACAATATCCTCGTAGTTGTATTTTTCATAAAACTTCGCGCCCTCCGGTGCATCCACAGAGTAAACGGAAAGCCTTTTATTCACCTCATGCCGGACAACGAGAAACAGCACTGCGGCAAACAGCAGCGCGATTCCAACCTTGATCCATGTGATCCACCAATAGCGTCCCATTTACTCCACCTCTTTGCTCTTTTGACGGAAAACCTTCCGCCGGGTTCCGTCCTATCCGAATTATTTTGCGGCTCTGTCCTGCTGGATCAGCAGCTTCAAGGCCTCAACGCCGACGCGAACCGCAGCGCTGGTATCCTCGCTCATCTTCTGGTCGAGGCCGGCGGCTTCGCGTTCCTGATTCCAGATGACGTGGAAGCAGGAGCCGCAGCGGCAGCCCAGCGCATCCGCGACGACGAACAGCGCTGCGGATTCCATCTCGCTCGCCAGCACGCCGAGGCGCTTCCATGCCTCCCATTTCTGCAAAAGCTCATAGGAAACAGGCATTTTTGCAGGGCTGTGCTGCCCGTAGAAGGCATCCTTGCACTGCACAACGCCGGTGTGCGTGCGCTTTCCCATTGCCAGCGCGGCCTGACGCAGCGCAAGTGCAATGTCGATATTCGCTACGGCGGGATACTCGATCGGCGCGTATTCCTGCGAGGTATGTTCAAAGCGGATGGCGCCCGTGGCGACGACAATATCGCCGGACTGCACGTCCAGCTTAATGCCGCCGCAGGTGCCGACACGGATGAAGGTATCCGCGCCGATGTTGTGCAGCTCCTCCATGGCGATGGAGGCCGAAGGGCCGCCGATGCCGGTAGAGCAGACGCTGACCTTCTCTCCGAGCAGGGTACCGGTGTAGATATTGAATTCCCGATTCTGGGCGACATGTTTGGCATTGTCAAAGAGCGCAGCGATGGACTCGCACCGGCCGGGATCGCCGGGCAGGATGCAGTACCGGCCAACATCTCCTTCGACACAGTGAATATGGAACTGTTTTTCAAGCTTCTGCATGATCAGCACTCCTTATTATCTGATGATGTTTATTAAGTATAACCCATTTTTTGTAAAACAGCAATCTGTTTTCCCGTCCGCAGTCACTCTTTGTTGAAATCAACGAAAAACAGCAGGAAGAATTGTACATTTCTTTCAGAAGAGCGTCATCTGGCTGGTGTCCGGCAAATCGCCGAAGGCGCCGGCATCGCGGAGCTTCTCAATATGCGTCTTGGAAACCTTCGGACAGGCCGCGGAGAATTCTTCAATGGAGATGAAACGGCGGTCCTTGCGTCCCTCCATGATATCCCATGCGGCAGTCTCACCCAGACCGGACACTGCCACAAAGGGCGGCAGGAGCTTTCCGTCCCTGATGATGAATTTGGTCGCATGTGACTCATAAAGATCAATGTTGGAAAATTCGAAGCCGCGCAGGTAGAATTCATAGCAGACCTCCAGCGTGGTCAGAAGGTCGTCGTCCTTGGCAGTCCGGTCCGGATTGGAGTTGATTGCTTTGATGTGGGCTTTGACCGTCTCTATGCCGTGGGTCATCATCACCGCGTCGAAGCCGTCCTTCTGGCTGCGGCGGTAGAAGTATGCCGCGTAAAATGCCATAGGATAGTGTACCTTGAACCAGGCGATGCGGAACGCCATCATAACATACGCAGCGGCGTGGGCTTTCGGAAACAAATACTGAATTTTGCGGCAGGAACCGATATACCAGTCCGGCACGCCGGCGGCGCGCATTTCCTCCTCCGCACCCTCGGGAAGGCCGCGTCCCTTACGGACGGATTCCATGATTTTGAAGGCGCGCATTTCCGGCATCCCGCATTTGATCAGATAGAGCATAATGTCGTCGCGGCAGCCGATGGCCTCGCCGACCGTTGCGGTGCCGGAAAGAATCAGATCCTTGGCGTTGCCCAGCCACACGTCCGTGCCGTGGGAAAAGCCGGAAAGGCGGATCAGCGTGTCAAACTGTTTCGGTTTTGTATCAACCAGCATCCCGCGGACAAAGCTGGTGCCGAATTCCGGGATCGCCACCGCGCCGGTGGGGCCGAGGATGCTGTCGTTCTCGTAGCCGAGCACCTTGCTTGAAATAAAGATCGACATCGTTTCCTTGTCGTCCAACGGGATCTTCTGCGCATCCACGCCGGTCAGATCCTCCATCATGCGGATCATCGTCGGGTCATCGTGCCCGAGCATATCCAGCTTGAGGAGGTTCTCCTCCATGGAATGGTATTCAAAATGCGTCGTGATGATATCCGTGTGGATGTCATCCGCCGGATGCTGCACCGGGCAGAAGTCCCAAATCTCGTTTTCCTGCGGGATGACGACCAGACCGCCGGGGTGCTGGCCCGTGGTACGGCGCACATCGACGCAGCCCGCCGCCAGACGGTTCTCCTCCGCGCGGCTGACCGTCAGATTCCGCTCGGCAAGGTATTTTTTCACATAGCCGTAGGCAGTCTTTTCCGCCACCGTGCCTATGGTCCCCGCACGGAAGACATGGCTCGCGCCGAACATCTCCACACAGTAGGCGTGCGCCTTGGCCTGATACTCTCCCGAGAAGTTCAGGTCGATATCCGGCACCTTGCTGCCCCCAAAGCCGAGGAACGTCTCAAAGGGGATATTGAAGCCGTCCTTGTCCAGCTTTTCGCCGCATTCCGGACAGACTGCGTCCGGCAGATCGGCGCCGCAGTTGATGCCGTCCGGCACATCGAAGGTGCAGTACTTGCACTTCGGGCAGCGATAGTGCGCGGGCAGAGAGTTGACCTCCGTGATGCCCGACATATAAGCGACAATGGAGGAGCCGACCGAGCCACGGGAACCGACCAGATAACCGTTCTCCAGTGAGTTTTGCACGAGCTTCTGCGCGGACATATAAATCACGTCATAGTGGCAGGTAATGATGTCGTGCAGCTCCGTCTCGACACGCTGCCGGACAAGCTCCGGAGGATTGTCTCCGTACAGGCGGTGCATCTTTCCGTAAACCAGCGCTTTCAAATCCTCTACGGAGTTTTCGATCTTCGGTGCAAACAGATTGTGCGGCACGGGGCGGATGGTATCGCACATATCCGCGATCAGATTTGTGTTCTTAACCACAACCTCGTACGCCTTTTCTTCCCCGAGATAGGAAAACTCTTTGAGCATTTCGTCCGTCGTGCGGAAATACAGCGGGTTTTCCCGGTCGCAGTCCGGAAATCCCTTTGTCGCCAGCAGAATCCGCCGGTAGATCTCCTCCTCCGGATTGAGAAAGTGGACGTCGCCGGTCGCACAGACCGGTTTATGCAGCGCTTCTCCGAGCCGCACCACCGTGCGGTTAAACTCGCGCAGCTGCTCTTCGTCTCTGGCAATGCCCTTTGCCAGCATAAAGCGGTTGTTGCTCAGCGGCTGAATCTCAAGAAAATCATAGAAGGAAGCAATCCGCAGCAGCTCCGCATGATTCTTTTGCGAGACGATCGCCTGAAACAGCTCGCCTGCCTCGCAGGCGGAGCCGATGATCAGTCCTTCCCTGTAACGGGTCAGTTCTGACTTAGGGATGCAGGGCGTCCTTTTATAGTATTTGAGATGCGCGTCGGAAATCAGATGGTAAAGATTGCGCAGTCCCGTCTGGTTCTTGGCAAACAGAATGATGTGCTTTGCATGCCGGTTGCTGATCCGGCTGCCCGCCCGCAGGGAGAGCATGTCCTCATTGATGCCCTGGATATCGCTGACGCCACGCTGTTTCAGCATTTCGGCAAAGCGCAGATATATCTGCCCGCAGGTCAGGGCATCATCCGAAGCGCGGTGATGATTGAACTCCGGCAAATGCAGCGCGGCAGCCACGAGGTCCAGCTTGTGCTTGCTGAGCTGCGGCAGCAGATTCTGCGCCAGAACCAGCGTGTCAATATAGGTTGGATTGAAGTCCATACCGAGCCGTTCGGCAGCCGCGTTCAAAAAGCCGACGTCAAAATCCGCATTGTGCGCCACCAGCGGCCGGCCGCCGCAAAAACGGAGAAACTCCGGCAGCACTTCTGAAATGTCCGGCGCATCCTTCAGCATGTCATCCGTGATGCCCGTCAGTTCAATGTTCTGCTGCTCCAGCTTTCTCTTCGGATTGACAAAGGACTGAAAGGTAGCGGCGACTTCGCCGTCCTTCAGAATGACGGCGCCGAACTCCGTGATCACGTCCTGACTGGGGGAAAGGCCGGTCGTCTCCAGATCGAAAGCAACAAACTCCCCCTCCAGCGGCATATTCCCGGCGCCATGGACGGCGACGCGGTCATCCAGATCGTTGATGAAATAGCCCTCGCAGCCGTAAAGAATTTTGATATTCCTGTCCGTACCGGCAACCTTGTTTTTGGACGCTTTCAGTGCGTCCGGGAAGGAGGAAGCCACACCATGATCCGTGATGGCGATGGCCTGATGCCCCCAGCGGGCGGCGGTGGCCACGGCCTCCCCGGTCTTGGTCAGCGCATCCATCATGGACATGGTGGTGTGCAGGTGCAGCTCCACGCGCTTCTCGGGCGCGGTATCCTCGCGCCTCGGCGCCTGCGCCGCCTGTATGGCGATCGGCTCGAGAACGATATCGTTTTCAAAGCGGCTGAAGGTCACCTTGCCGAAGATTTTCACCCACTGGCCGGGCTTTTTGATGTTTTCAATGATAGTCTTTGCCAGCTCCGCATCCATATAACGGTTGACGCGCAGAGAGCCGGTATAATCCGTTACGTCAAAGGAAACGACCCATGCGTTGCTTTTTTTAAGCTCCCGGTGATCCACGGCAAATACGCAGCCCTCGACAATCACCTTGCCCACGTCGTTTTCCAGAGAGACCTCGCGCATCGGCACCGGCGTGCCCCGGAAGGGCTTGCCGAAAATCATGGGTGTGGTTTCCGCGGCCTTTTTCTGCGGGGCATCGCGGAACACGGGGGCGGGAATCTCTTTCATCGCCTCCTGCCGTATCCTTGCGGTTTCGTCAAAGAGCCGCTCCCCCTCCGCATCGCTTCCGGGTACGACGGTGATTTTCGTCCGGAGCTGGAAGCGCTCGGCAAGATGCCGCTCCGCCACGGGCAGATAGGGCTCCAGCGACTCCTTGCCGTTGGCGCGGAGGTAGAGCGTCGAGCTGCCCTCGCAGATCTCCCAGCGGCAGCCCGCCAGCGTCGCGGCGGCGGGAGAATATGCCGCAATCAGGCAGCGGTTCAGCTCCGCATCCTCGATGTCCGCGGCGCTCTCCTTTGGAAAATGCGGCAGGATCTCCACCCTGCGAATGCCGTAATGCCTCTGCAGATCCTCGCAGAGCGCCTCCAGCTCCCGCGCCGGGACATATTGCGGAAATGCCACATCCAGAGAGATCTGCCGTTCCTCTCTGCCGATCTCCGCACGGCAAACCGCCGCCTGCTCTAATACGGCACGCAGCGGTTCTTCCGGCGTATATTCAAAAAACATCTGCAAAAGCGGGACAGAATTGGCCATTTTTTGCTCCTAAAGTTTCTCTATGTAAGACAGCAGCGCCGGCAAAAGCTCATCGTACGGCAGCTTTTCGCGCAGCTCTCCCTTCACAAACAGCACGCCGCAGCCCTCGCCGCCGGCAATGCCGACATCCGCCTCGCGCGCCTCGCCGGGGCCGTTGACAACGCAGCCCATCACCGCAACGGTGAGGTTCTTGTCACAGTCGCGAAGCGCCTGCTCCACACGGTTGGCAAGGCCGATCAGATCGATTTTCGTTCTTCCGCAGGTCGGGCAGGAGATCAGGTTGATTCCCTGCGGCCGCAGGCCGGCAGCCTTCAGAATGGACTTTGCCGCATAGACCTCGCGCACCGGGTCGGCCGTGAGGGACACACGGATGGTATCTCCTATACCCATGCACAATAGGCCGCCGATCCCCATGGCGGATTTGATGGTGCCCATATACTCTGTGCCCGTCTCGGTCACACCGACATGCAGGGGGTAGTCGCTTTTTTCATGCATCAGGCGGTAGGCCTGCATCATCAGGGGAACGCTGCTGGACTTCATGGAAACGCAGATATCCTCAAAGCCGTACCGCTCCAGCAGCGCGATGTGCGAAAATGCGCTCTCTACAAGTGCCTCCGCCGTCGGGTGCCCGTATTTTTCAAGCAGCGTCCTGTCCAGACTTCCCCCGTTGACGCCGATGCGGATGGGAATGTGATGCGCGCGGCAGCAATCCACCACGGCGCGCACCTTCTCCTCCCCGCCGATGTTGCCGGGGTTAATGCGGATTTTCGCCGCGCCGCCCTCGGCCGCCGCAATCGCCAGACGGTAGTCAAAATGGATATCCGCGACCAGCGGCAGCGGTGAAGCCGCCGCAATACGCCGGAAACCCTCCGCCGCGGCCATATCAGGTACCGCAAGACGGACAATCTCGCAGCCGGCAGCTTTCAGCGCGGCAATCTGCGCAAGGCTTCCCTCCACATCGGAAGTGGCCGTATTCAGCATCGACTGGATGGAGACCGGCGCGCCTCCGCCGATCTTCACCCCGCCGACAGTAATCTGTCTTGTCACAACTAGCCTCCAAACAGCTTGAAAATATCCTTGAATGTGATAAACGCCATGAACAGCAGGAGGATAACCATTCCCGCACCGTGCAGATATGCTTCATACTTCGGATTCAGCTTCCGGCGCAGGAGCTTCTCGACCGCGGCGGTCAGCAGCAGGCACACCACACGTCCGCCGTCCAGAGCCGGAATGGGCAGAAGGTTCATTACGGCAAGGTTGATTGCGATGAAGGCGAAGAAATACAGCACGTTCAGAATGCCGATGCCCACCGTCTCGGACTGCGTACCCGCCTGCGTGACCACGGAAACAATCCCGACCGGGCCGCTCATTTCATTCAATCCCGCTTTGCCCGTCAGAAGATCCTGTAATCCCAGGCGCACAAGGCGGGTGAAGTCCCGGCACTGATCCCACGCATAAGAAAGCACGGAGCCAAGCGTTTTATTGCGCAGCGGGAAGGTAAAGCCGTAGCGCTGCTCGCCGTTATAGTCGAGCCGTTTCAGTGTCAGATTCGAAAGCTCCACCTTCTCCCCGTCGCGGATAACCACAACATCGTAGACCTTCGTGCTGTTGCGCTCGAGCAGCATGGTAATATCGCCGTTGATATATACCCGTTCGCCGTCGATGGAATAAATCCGGTCTCCCACCTGAAAGGCCTCTGCGGATTCGTAGGGGCAGCCTTCGGCGAATTCACCGAAGGTCGTGCCGGGAATCGCATCAAAGCGGATGCTGACAAAAAGCACCGCAATCAGCACCCCGGCCACAAAGTTCATAAAAGAGCCGGCCACCAGAATGATCAGGCGCTTCCAGACCTTCGCGTTGCCGAAGGCGCGGGGATTGTCGCTCTCGCCATCCTCGCCCTCCATGGCGCAATAGCCGCCGATGGGGATGCAGCGCAGAGAATAGGTTGTTTCGCCCTTCTGCTTTTTGAAGATTGCCGGCCCCATGAAAAGGGAAAACTCATTTACCTGCACACCGGAAAGCTTCGCGCAGATGAAATGCCCCAATTCGTGCACAAAAACCAGCACACCAAAGAGGAAAATCGCCAGAATAATATACAATGCGGTCAATAGAGCCACCTCACATTGCTTCCGTGACGGCAATTCTCGCCGCACGGTCGCTTTTCAATACATCTTCCAGCTCCGGCGCGGAGACGAAGGGCACTGCGTCCATCGCTCTGCGCACCAGCCGGGGAATATCATAAAAACCAATCCTGTCCTGCAGGAACAGAGCCACCGCAGCTTCGTTCGCGCCGTTCATAACCGCGCAGGCGTTGCCGCCGCGCTCCGCTGCCTCCCGCGCCAGCGCAAGGCAGGGAAAAGCCGCGGCATCCGGCCGTTCAAAGGTCAAAGGTCCGCAGGACGTCAGATCAAGACCGGGAGCAGGATTCTCCTGCCGCTCAGGATAGGTCAGAGCCAGCCGGATCGGCACGCGCATATCCGGCACGCCAAGCTGCGCCATCATTGCGCCGTCGCGGAATTCCACCAGCGAATGCACGATGCTCTGCCTGTGGATCACCACGTCCACCTTGGAAAGCGGCATGGCATACAGATGCATCGCTTCGATAATTTCCAGTCCCTTGTTCATAAGGGTGGCACAGTCGATGGTGATTTTATTCCCCATCTTCCAGTTCGGATGCCGGAGCGCATCCGCCTTCGTCACTTTTTGGAGTTCCTCCGGCGTTTTCCCAAAGAAGGGTCCGCCGGAGCAGGTCAGGATCAGGCGGCGGATCTCACGCCTGTCTCCGCAGCCCATCAGGCACTGGAAAATCGCGGAGTGTTCCGAGTCCACCGGGACAATCTCTGCGCCGTATTCCCGGGCAGCCTGCATGACCAGCGCGCCGGCGCAGACCAGCGTCTCCTTGTTGGCAAGGGCGATGCGCTTTTTTCTGCGGATCGCGGCCAGCGTCGGCCGAAGACCCAGCATGCCGACCACCGCCGTTACGACGGTGTCCGCCTGTTCGTGCTGCGCAGCCTCCAGAAGTCCCTCCATCCCGGAGAGGATGCGGAGCTTCTGTCCGTCCAGAGCGTCCTTCAGCTCGGCGGCCGCCTGCGGCGTCGCCATAACGGCAAGCTCCGGCTTGAACTTGCGGCACTGCTGTGCCATGAGCTTCACATTGCTGCCCGCCGTCAGCGCGGCAACTCTGACCGGAAGCTGTTCCAGCACCTCAAGCGTCTGCCGTCCGATGGAGCCGGTGCTGCCGAGGACCGATACACACTTTGTCATATCACTTTGCCGCAAACGGGATGAGCAGCATCAGAATCTCGGTCAGCGGCGCGACGATCATGGTACTGTCGAAGCGGTCGAGAATCCCGCCGTGGCCCGGCAGCAGATTCCCGTAATCCTTGATACCGACCTGACGCTTTACCACAGAGAGGGTCAGATCGCCTATGATGGAACCGATCGCACCGACCACGCCGTAAATTGCCGCATACAGATAGTTGACCTGCGTGAAGCCGAAGCAGCGGTTCAGCAGCAGCGTATAGCCCAGCATGGCGAGGATATTCGTCACGATGCCGCCGATCGCGCCCTCAACGGTCTTTTTCGGACTGATGACGGGCGCCAGCTTGTGCTTCCCGCAGGCACGACCGACAAAATACGCGCCGCTGTCGGCCACCATGGACAGCAGGAAGGCAACCAGAATCAAAAACTTTCCGTCCTCCATTCCGCGCAGGCGCACCAGCGCGCCGATCAGGAAGGGATAGACAAAGCCGCTGAAGACCGCCACGCACAGGGCGCTGAACTGCAGCTTCGTATGCGCCGCGAGCAGCTCGCAGAACAGAGCGGTGAAATAGACAAACAGCCCGATGAGCATGCTGACCCAGAGCGTATGCTCCGAGACGACCGCGCAGGCGCGCAGCCACGACCACATCACATTCGCCGCGGCCATCACCGCGGTGTAAATCAAAATCCGCTTGTGCTTCAGCAGGCCGGTGCGCCACAGCATCTCATAGGCCCCGATCACACACGCCGCCGCAAACAGAATCGCCGTCGCCAGCGGCGGCAGAAAGAGGACAACCGCCAGCAGCAGCGGCAGGCCGATGCAGGCAACCAGAATACGAATACCCATTACTTTACCCCTCCAAACCGGCGGTTGCGGCCGTTATAGGCGGCGATCGCCTTTTCCAGTTCCTTCGGCCCGAAATCCGGCCAAAGCACATCCGTAAAATAATATTCCGCATAGGCGGACTGCCATAACAGAAAGTTTGACGTTCTCAGTTCTCCTCCGGGCCGGATGACCAGCTCCGGGTCGGGAATACCGGCAGAATACATCCGCGCGGAAAGCACTTCCTCTGTCAGCTCCTCCGGGTGGCACTTGCCGTCCACGCAGTCCTGCGCAAACTGCCGGGCAGCGCGCAGAATCTCCATTCTCCCGCCGTAGTTCAGGCAGAAGTTCACCTGCACTCCCTCATACTGTCTGGAACGCTCCGCGGCAATCCGCGCCTCCTCCTGCAGCTCCGGGGAAAGGCGTGTCAGGTCACCGAAAAAGCAGAAGCGGACGCGGTTTTTGTCCATATCCGCGATGGCCTCGCGAAGATAGCGCTCCAGCAGCTCCATGATGGCGTCCACCTCTTCCTCCGAGCGCTTCCAGTTCTCCGTGGAAAAGGCGTAGACCGTCAGATATTTCAGTCCGATGGATTTTGCGTAGTTTGCGATGGTACGGAACGCTTCCGCGCCGACCTTATGCCCGGCCTGACGGGGCAGACCGCGTTTTTTCGCCCAGCGCCCGTTGCCATCCATGATGATGGCGATGTGCGTCGGAACGGGACGCAACAGCGCGGGCTGTTTTTTGCGAAATAGCATAGCGATACTCCAAAACGCAGCCGCCGGGAAGGCGGCTGCGAGGTTTCTAACGTGTTTCGGGCGCTTACAGCTCCATCAGTTCCTTTTCCTTGACAGCGCATGCCTCGTCGACCTTTTTGATGTATTTGTCGGTCAACTCCTGCAGATCCTTTTCCGCCTTTTTCTGGTCGTCCTCGGTGATCTCGGACTTT
>CAJMQR010000010.1 GCA_905215665.1 uncultured bacterium
GTCAGGATTTCACATGAAAAAACACCCTGTCAGGAAAGCTGTGACAGGGTGTTTTCCCGTTATCGGATTTTCATCAGGTTTCATACGGGTCGATCAGGCCCAGATACCGCGCGATGAAATCCATACACTCGGCACGGGTCGCACCCTCCCGCGGGCGAAGCTCTCCGCTCTCATCCACGCGGTAATAGCCGTGCGCCAGCGCCCATTGCATTGGCAGATTGGAGAAGAGGGACATCTTCTGATAGTCCGGGTAACGCGACAGATCCCATGTCGCAGAGACATCTTCGCCCTTCTGCTGTGCATAGCGGTAGAACATGGTTGCAAGCTGCTCACGCGTCAGGGAGGCATCCGGCTCAAAGGTCGTCTCGCTGGTTCCCTTGGTCAGGTTGGTCTTATAGGCCCACGCCACCGGCGCGGTATAGAATCTGCCCTGCGCGACATCCGTAAAGGGCGTTGTGGTATCGATCGCCGGCTCGCTCTCCATGCGGTAGAGCATGGTAACCATCATGCTGCGGGTAAACTGGTATTCCGGCTCAAAAGTCGTCTCGCTGGTTCCATTGGTCAGACCCGCCTTGTAGACCGCATAGATCGCGGGATAATACCATGCGTCTTTCGGAACGTCCGTGAAGGGGAAATCCGGGTCCGGCGTCGGCTCCGGTGTCTTCTCCCAATGCGCATACAGGGTCATGATGCCGTAGGCCGGCACACGGCTGTCTTCCGTGAAGCAGCGCCCGCCCTCCGCACGCTCGAACCAGCCGAGGAACTGATAGCCCTCGCGGCTCGCGGTGGGCAGCATTCCGAAGGTGGTTCCGGGCTTATAGTAGATGTAATCGTAGTTCTTTTCCTGCGTCACCGTTGCGGGGTCGGTGTTCAGACGGAATTTGACGTAAAGATAGGCCGTGCTGCCCGTGGAATACTCGCCGTTGAGATAGAGATTCACCTCATCGATGCGGCGGCGCGCAAGGCCGTCGACGGTTTCGCCGCCGGCTTTGATCCAGCTTCCGAAGCAGTTGACCAGATCCATTTCGCTGTAACCGCCGTACATGATATAACGGTAAATATTATAGCCGCTGCTCATCCAGCTTGCGCCGAGATTATAGGTAAAGCTGATCAGCGTGTCATACTGCTGCTGGGTGAAGGGCGTGCCGCGCTTTGCCTCCAGTGCATCCACCTTCGGCTCGAAGTCGTCGTGCAGCATCGTGCGCAGGAGACGATCCGCCTGCTCTCTGGTGATACCGTCAGGGTATTCGTCCTTTTCGCAGCGGGAGCCGTAGCCGATCGAATACTGCTGATAGTCCCACACGGCATATTCAAGGAAGCCCTCATGATCCTTGATGAACTGAATGCCCGCTTCGCTGGTTCTGAGCTCGGGCAGCGGCTCCGGTTCCGGCTGCTCCGGCTGTTCCGGTTCCTGTTCGCCCGGGTCGGTGTCCGACCAGCGGGCGTATACCGTATAATTCTCCGCGACCGTCATGCCGCTATGTATCTGCGTTCCGTCCGTAACGGCGGTAAACCAGCCTGCAAAGTACTTACCAGTGCAGGTGGCGCCGGGAAGAGTTCCGTAGGCCTGTCCGAGCGGATAGCACAGCACGGTGTTGTCCTCGAGGGTGCCGCCGTTGGCCTTGAAGATCAGGTAACGGAAGGAAAGCTCGCTCTCCGCGCCGCTGTAATCGCCGTAAAGGATGACCCGCAGCTCGCGGATGCGCCGCTGGAGCTGGGTCTCGGAAAAGCTGCCGTTCTTTTTGACCCACGCACACCACGCATTTGCCAGCTGCACGTCCGTATAGGAGCCGGCGGCAACCGTTCTGCCATAGGTATAGGACAGCGTATCGCTGCCGATATCATAGGTCATACTCACAAGCGCGTCAAACTGCTGCTGCGTCAGGACAACGTTCTTTTCGCGCGCGTAGGAATTCACCGCGTTTTCATAACTCTTCACGGACCCCGCCGTCGCGTCGCTCTCAAACTCCTGAAGGAAGGCCAGACCTTCCGCACTGAGGCTGAGCGCCGCCGGTTCGGCAAAAGCCGGCAGGACAAAACTCACCGCCAGAGAAAGCAGCAGCAATGCGCTGACAAGAATTCGCTTCATTTTTTCACCACCAGACAGAATTATGTCAATCATATTGTAACAAACAAACCCAAAATCGTCAAGCGTTTGGCGTCGCATTATGGCGCAATTCAGAAAAAATTCTTACGAAATTGTAACTTTTTTAATGTTCTTCTCCAGAAATTTCCGGACATCCTCGTAGACTTCCTCCCGGTTCGGCTCATTCAGGATTTCATGCCGCCCCGGATAGAGCCGCAGCGACACATCCCGCATGCCGGCCCTCCGGAAGCGTTCGGCCGTCTTCCGTACGCCCTTGCCCATATCGCCCACGGGATCGCTTTCGCCCGCGATAAAGAAGACCGGCAGCGTTTGATTCATTGCCTCCAGGCTGCGCTTTTTCTGGATCAGCGTCAGACCGTGCATCATGTCCCCCGCAAGTCCGACGGTGGCGTCGCCCCCGCAGAGCGGATCGGCCGTATAGCGGTCCACCACCTCCGGGTCGGTGCAGATCCAGTCATTTTTCGTCCGCGTCGGCTTGAACTGATTGTTATAAGCGCCGAACATCAGAGAGGTCAGCAGTTTGCTGTGTCCCTTCGCGCCGACACGGAGGCGGGCGAGGGCGCAGAGCGTCTTTCCTGCCGCCAGAACCGGCGCGGGCTGCCAGCCGGTGCCGCAGAGAACCGCGCCGGCCAGGGGCGCTTCCGGATGAAGCGCAAGCAGGGTCCGCGCGAGGAAAGAGCCCATGCTGTGCCCGAACAGAAAGTACGGAAGCTCCGGAAATTCGGCATGGGTTGCGGTTAAAAGGGCGTAGCTGTCCCCTGCCGCAGTCTCCCAGCCGCCGGTAAAATACAGGGGCGTGCCGTCGGATTTTCCGTGACCCATGTGATCCTCCGCAACGACCAGAAAGCCGTGTCCGGCCAGAAAGCGCGCAAATTCATCATACCGGAGCATATGCTCCGCGATGCCGTGAAGGATCTGCACAACCGCAACGGGGCTTCCCTCCGGCTCCCAGCGATAGGCATGGATTCTTCCCTCTCCGAGCGACGGATAGTCAAATTCTTTCATAAACTCCCTCCAAAGTCCGGTTTATTGGACACTCAAGCTGGTATACTGTTCTTGACGGGTGAAAAAACACCCAAGGAACCCTGAGAAAAAGGAGCGCCGCAAAATGAAAAACGTGATCGATTTATCGCCCTATCTGTCCAAGCCTTCCGACTGCCTGCCGCCGGTGCGCAGGAGGCGGCGCTTCGGCAGCATTGCCGCCTTTTTTGAGTCCGTCGTGACGCTTGTCATCGGCGCGCTCTGCACGCTTGTGCTGCTTGCGCTGCTGCTGGCGCTGTAAGTCAGGAACGGAGATTTCTGCGCCAGAGCAGACCGAGCCCCTTGAGCATCAGGCTGCGGTCGTAGATCATTTTCCGGCGGCACAACGGGATGACGAAGCGCGCGATGCCGCCGGTGGCGATCACCTTGACCGGCACGCCCAGCTCCGCCTCCATGCGGTCGAGCAGGCCGTCGAGCATCGCCGCCGCGCCGAACATGATGCCGCTGCGCATACAGTCGCGGGTATTTCTTCCGATGGCTCTCTGCGGCTCCTCCAGGCTGATGCCGGGGAGCTGTGCCGTCCGGCCGGTCAGCGCTTCCATGGAGATCTTGACGCCCGGGCAGATGCAGCCGCCGAGAAAGGTTCCGGACGCGTCCACTGCCGTGATGGTCGTGGCAGTCCCCATATCCACCAAAAGCAGCGGGGCGCCGTATTCCTGAATGGCCGCCACCGCCGCAACAATCAGGTCGCTGCCGACCTCCGCCGGGTTTTCCACGCGGATGTTCAGGCCGGTGCGGATGCCGGGGCCGACAACCAGACAGGTCTTGCCCGTCAGCTTCCGGATTGCGGTTTTGACGGAGTTGAGCACCGGCGGCACGACAGAGGAAACAATGCTTCCGTCTATCATCTCCGGTGTGACCTCAAAAAGCGCCAGCATGTTCTTCAGCTCGGCGCAGTACTGATCCGAGGTTTTGATGAGATCCGTCGCCATCCGCGCTTCAAAGAGGATTTTTTCCTCCTCCAGTCCGCCGAGGACGATGTTGGTGTTGCCGATGTCGATCGCCAGTATCATAGAATTCCCGCCTTTTTGATTATTCCGCCGCATACAGATCCGTCACGCGGCAGTTTGCTTTCCCGTTTTCGATCTGAACCACGCCGTAGGACGGCGCCGAACCGCTGCACGCCCCGGGATTGAGGATCCACAGGCCCTGATAGGATTCGCAGTAAGGGCAGTGCGTATGCCCGAAGAGCAAAACGTCCGCTTCACGCTGCCTCGCGGCCAGTTCCGCCTGCAGGAGACCCTGCTTGACACGGTAGCGGTGGCCGTGAACGCCGAAAACCTTCACACCCTCAAAGGTACGCAGCAGCTCCTCGGCACGCGGCGGCTGGGAAAAATCGCAGTTGCCGCGGACGCTGAGCACGGGCAGGCCCGGAAATTCCTGCGCCAGCCGGTCGGCATCCGGGACGAGGTCTCCCAGATGGATGACCGCATCCGGCCGCTCGCGCCGGACGGCGTCACACATGTATTTCATCTCCCGGTGTGAGTCCGAGAGGATCAGCAGCTTCATCGCGTCACCTTCCTGTACTCTGTTGCATATATTATAGCAGGCCAGTCAAGTAACCGCCAGAGGGTTACGCAAGGGAGGCAAGCAATATGAAGGCAGAGCAAAATCCTACCGTCGAGCAGGCGCGGCAGCTTCTGGCCTCCGAGGAGGGCAGGAAGCTTCTGGCACTGCTCTCTCAGGGCGGCGGGAAGGAGCTGCGCAAAGCCGCAGAGGAGTTTCAGAAAGGCAATATGGGCGGCGCGCAGGCGGCGCTTTCTCCGCTGCTCAGTACGCCGGAAGCCGCCGAGCTTCTGGAAATAATCAGAAGAAAGTAGGTGGTCGGTACGGAGGGCTTTGAGGACAAACTGAACCAGATTCTGAACGATCCTGACAGCATGGCGAAAATCATGACACTTGCACAGTCCCTCGGCGGTTCTTCGGGAGAGAAACACGCTTCCGCGCCCTCCGAGCCACCGCGCGATCCACCCCCGGCGCCGCCGGACGACGCCTTTGTGAAGGGCATCCTGCGGCTCATGCAGCAGGCGCAGCATACCGACAAACGGCAGGAGGCGCTTCTGTGCGCCTTAAAGCCCTATCTGCTTCCGGAACGGCAGGCAAAGATCGACGAGGCCCTGAAAATCGCAAAACTGTCCCAGCTTGCGAGCCTCGCCTTTCAGAATTACGGCGGGTTTCCGGGGAAGGGGGGCAAGCATGTATAACCGCTATTCTCCTGGCCCCGGCGGGCAGTATCAAAGGCGCAAGGTCCCCCAGCCGGAACGCCGTCCGCAGGAGCAGAAGCAGCACCCGCAGCCGCCGGAGCACGTTCCCGCGCCGCCGTGCAGCCCGACGCACAATTCTCCGCCCGCGCCGGCGTGTCAGGAAGCTCCCAAGTCCTTCGGCAGTTCGCACCTGCGGCTTCCCCTGCTCGACAAACTCCTGCCGGGTGCGGACAACGGAGATCTGCTTCTCCTGCTGATTCTGCTGCTTCTGATGGCGGACGGGAACGAGGATTCCCACTCCGTGATGCTCACCATCGCGATCTTTCTGTTCCTCCAGTGAAAACAGCCGGCCCGCTCCCGAAGAGCAGGCCGGCTGCTTTCTTTTATTGTGCCGAGAAATCCTCCGGCTTTTCCGGCCGCAGGCCGAAATGCCATTCAATCGCATCGGCAATACGCCCGCAGGCGTTGCCGTCGCCGTAAGGATTCACCGCATGGGCCATGGCCGCATAGCTCTCCGGCTTTTCCAGAAGCTCGCATGCCATGCAGACGATACGGTCGTGCTCCACGCCCGCCAGCTTTACCGTCCCGGCGGTCACGGCCTCCGGACGTTCGGTTTCCCGGCGCAGCACAAGCACCGGCTTGCCGAGCGCAGGCGCTTCCTCCTGCAGCCCGCCGGAATCCGTCATCACGAAGAAGCAGCGAGCCATCAGGTTGTGCATTTCCTCGACGTCCACTGGGTCGATCAGGTGCACACGCGGCACACCGCCCAGCTCCTCCTGCGCGCACTGGCGCACCGCAGGGCTGAGATGGACGGGATAGACGACCTCAACGTCCGCATGACGCTCGGCGACGGCACGCACCGCGCTCAGGATGTCGTGCATCGGCCGGCCATAGTTTTCCCGCCGGTGGCAGGTCAGGACGATCACACGCCGGTGCGCAAAATCCAGATCGTTCAGTTCCTGCGTGGAGAAGCGGTAGTCGCCGCGCACCGTCGTCTTCATAGCGTCGATGACGGTGTTTCCGGTGACAAAGATTTCGCCCTGCACGGCTTCCCTGCGCAGGTTTTCCGCATTTGCGCGCGTGGGCGAAAAATGCAGAGAGGCCAGATCGCCCACCAGCGTGCGGTTCATCTCCTCGGGGAAGGGAGAGTATTTATCATAAGTACGCAGTCCCGCCTCCACATGGCCCACCGGCACCTTGTGGTAAAACGCCGCCAGCGCCCCGGCAAAGGTCGTGGAGGTATCGCCGTGTACCAGCACCAGATCGGGCTGCGCCTCCTCCAGCACGCTGTCCATTCCGAGAATGGTGCGCGTCGTAATGGAAGAAAGGGTCTGCTGCTTTTGCATGATGTTCAGGTCGTATTCCGCCTGCAGGCGGAAAATTCCCATGACGGAATCCAGCATCTCCCGGTGCTGCCCCGTCAGGCAGCAGATGCTCTCGATGTTTTCCCGTGCGGCAAGTTCTCTGACCAGCGGCGCCATTTTGATTGCCTCCGGGCGCGTTCCGAACACCGACATTACCTTAATTTTCTTCATGTTCGTCCTCCGTTTTGTTGTCTCTCTGCGGCACGCAGAGCTTGTCCTCTTCTTTTTCCTGTTCTGGCTTCTGCTCGTGCTTCCGGCCGAAAATGACCCAGAAGCCGATCGCCCCAACGACCACCACCGCCGTGATAAAAACCAGCGCCTGCATCTCTCCGTCATTGGTCAGAACCACCGCAGCCATCCCGAGAATCGCGGAAAGCATATAGGCGATGGCCACCGCCTGCTTCTGACTGAACCCCATATCGATCAGGCGGTGATGGACATGTCCGCGGTCGGCGTGCATGGGGCTCTGGCCCTTGGAAACACGGCGGATGACGGCAAAACAGATGTCAAAGATCGGCAGCCCCAGCACGAGAAACGGTACGGCGAAGGAGATGATCGCATACATCTTGAACAGACCATAAATCGAGATCGTCGAGAGCATGAAGCCCAGAAAGGTGGAGCCGGTGTCTCCCATAAAGATCTTTGCGGGGTTGAAATTATAAGGGATAAAGCCCGTGCACGCGCCGACGATGGCCGCAAGCATGACCGCGGAGGTAAAATCCGCCACCAGCAGCGCCACCACCAGCATTGCGCCGGCGGAAATGGCACAGACGCCCGCCGCAAGGCCGTCCAGCCCGTCGATGAAATTCACCGCATTGGTGATCGCAACAATCCAGACGACACTCACGGGATAAGAGAGCCACTGGGGAAGCTGAAACCCCATGAAATGCTCGATGCGGCAGCCTTGCAGCACCACAAGAATCGCAGCAAGGATCTGCACAAGGAATTTCAGCAGCGCGTGCAGGGTTATGATGTCGTCCAGCACGCCCAGAATTACGATAATGACCGCACCCAGCAGGATTCCCCGAACCTCTGTGTCAATTTTGGCAAAAATCAGCACGCTCGTCAGAAAGGCGATAAAAATCGCAAGCCCGCCCATCCGGGGAATCGGTGTGTGGTGCATCCGTCGGTCGTCCGTCGGGACATCGATTGCTCCCACCTTCTGCGCGAGCTTTTTGACCAGAGGCGTAACGGCAAAGGCCAGCACTGCCGCAGTCAGCAGTGCAAGCCCTACCTTCAAAATGAAGTTCAGATCCAAAACCATCAGTGTTTCCTCTTCGCTCCGTCAGCGCAGGACAAAGCCCACCTTTTTGTAGACCTTTCGGAGCGTTTTTTCCGCGATATAAGCGGCCTTCTGCGCACCGGATTCATAGATTGATTGTAAATACGCCTTGTCCGCCAGCAGGCGGGACGCTTCCTCGCGGATGGGACGTAGCAGCTCCACCACGGCCTCACCAACCGCTTTTTTGAAGTCGCCGTAACCGCGGCCCGTAAATTCCGTTTCAATTGCCTCAAAGCTCCTGCCCGTGGCGGCGGAATAGATCGTCATCAGATTGGAAATGCCCTTTTTGTTTTCCGGGTCATAGCGCACGCAGGCATCGCAGTCCGTGACCGCGCGCTTGAACAGGCGCATGATATCCTCCGGACGATCCATCAGGCAGACACGGCCCGGGTCCTCGTTCTCGGACTTGGACATCTTGGCCTCCGGATTCGCAAGGCTCATGATGCGTGCGCCCACCTTGGGAATATAGGGCTCCGGCAGCTTGAACACGTCTCCGTAGACGCTGTTGAATCGTTTTGCAATGTTGCGCGTCAGTTCGACATGCTGCTTCTGATCCTCGCCTACCGGCACCAGATCCGCCTGATACAGCAGGATATCCGCCGCCATAAGCGCCGGATAGGTGAACAGGCCGCCGTTGATATTGTCGGCATTTTTCGCGCTTTTATCCTTGAATTGCGTCATGCGGCTCAGCTCGCCGAACATGGCGTAGCAGTTGAGAACCCAGCCCAGCTCCGCGTGCTGGTGCACATGGCTCTGGAAAAACAGCACATTTTTCTCCGGATCAAGACCGCAGGCGATATACTGGGCAAGCTGCTCCAGGGAGCGGCGGCGCAGGTCGGCCGGATTCTGGCGGACGGTGATCGCGTGCAGATCCGCCATAAAGTAAAAGCAGTCAAATTCGTCCGCTCTGTCCTTCCAGTTGCGGATCGCGCCCAGATAGGAACCGAGCGTCAGGTCGCCGGAGGGCTTAATGCCGGAGAGCATTCTCTTTTTGGGCTGCTGCGGTACGTTTTCAGTCATCATTCAAACGCCTCTTTCGCGGAATTACTCCATTTTTTCTCACAGGTTTATATATTCTAGCACATTCTGTTTCAAATGGCAAGAATCTCGTCATATTTTCACAGGGAACGCGGATTTGTGGGTGTAAAAACGCTCCGGGGCGGATCATGTCCCTCCCCGGAAGCGTCTTTTCCTTTATTCGTTTTCCTCCGTTGTTACCTCCGGTTCCTCTGCCGCCGCAGGCTCCTCCGGCATCGCCGGGAGCGGCTGCTCCGGCGCATCTTCGGAAAACGGCGGCGTTCCGTCGGCATTCAGCCGCAGGAGCATCCGGCGTTCTCCCTGTATCTCCGTCTGCTCCATATTGCCGAGCCAGCCGGGGAACAGTTTTGCCTCCTCTTCGGAAAGCGCAAGCAGGATGCCTTCCTCCTGCCTGCGGATGCGGCACCGGCGCACCGGGACGCCGTCCAGCTCCCCACACCACGGCAGCCACTCGCCTCTGGGCAGGACATCCGCCACCGCACCGGCCGGCTCAGAAGGAAAATGACTTGCCGCCAGCCGCACGTCCAGCGCTGCCTCCTGTCCCTGCGGATACGGAATTCCCAGATATTCGCTGTGCCACCCGGATATGGCATAAAGCCGCAGCAGCTCGCCCGCTTTCGGCCGGATTCTGCAGGTGAAATGCAGAAACAGCCCCTCCCGCTCTACCCGCAGCGTTCCGATCGCCGCACCGTGTTCGAACACTTCAAGTTCAGTCATACGAAATCCCTCCCACATATTCTATGCGGGCAGGCGCCGGGCATGACAGCCGTGCAAAGAAAAGAACCTGAAAATGTGGTTCGATCATGGCATCCCTGTTTTGCACAAAAAGGGTGCTGTCCTGCGGCAGCACCCTTTTGCCTGATGATTCAATTTCCCGTACCGGCCCGTTTTCCGGCTGTGCATACAGCGACGGTTTCCCACTCGATTGTGACGCTTTTCTGCAACACGGACGCCGCGGTTTTTATCCCATTGACTGCGGCAGGCCGAAGCTGACGGCAATGGCGTTGTCCACCCGGTTCATCATGCCCTCATCGACATGCCCCATATGCTCGCGCAGGCGCCGTTTATCTATTGTTCGGATCTGCTCCAGAAGCACCACCGAGTCCTTCGTCAGCCCAACGTTCTTGCCGGACAGCTCGATATGCGTCGGCAGCTTTGCCTTGTTGGTCTGGCTTGTAATCGCCGCGGCGATCACCGTCGGCGAATGCTTGTTTCCCGTATCGTTCTGCACAATCAGAACCGGACGGGTTCCGCCCTGTTCGCTTCCGACCACAGGGCTTAAGTCGGCGTAAAAGATGTCGCCCCTCTTTACGGTTGTATCCATTCGCTTCACGCTCCGTGAAATTAATCTCCGCCGTTACACAGTTGCCTATGTAACGCCGACAATCATATTCTCCCACGCAGAAGCGGAATTTATACGCCGAGAACTCCCTTCCATTCTATGCGCCTGCGGGCGCGGATTATACGATATATTGTAGAATTTCGGTCTGCGTCTGCCCGTCGAGATAGATCCGCGGAATGCGTTTATTGATGCCGCAGAGTACCTCGTAGGAGATCGTGCCGAGCTGCGCGGCCAGATCGTCCACTGGGATATGCTCTCCGCTGTCCTCGCCAAACACCGTCACCACATCCCCGACCTTCGCCTCCGGCACCGAGGTGACGTCCACCATGCACATATCCATGCAGATGCGCCCCACCTGCGGCACGCGCCTGCCGTGCAGCAGGAAGGAGATTCGGTTGGAAAAGCTTCTGGAAAGGCCGTCGGCGTAGCCGATGCCCACCACCGCGATGCGCTGTCTGCCCGTCGTCGTATAGGCCCTGCCGTAGCTGACAGAGATGCCCGGTTCATAATCGCGGAGTTGGAAAATCGTCGTGCGCAGGGACATCACCGGCTTCAGCTCGATTCTGCCCGCCAGATCGGCAGAGGGCAGCACCCCGTAGGTCGCGATGCCGGGTCGCACCATATCCAGCGCGTATTCGGGATACAGGATGCTCGCGCCGCTGTTGCTGCAGTGGCGGATCTGCGGCTCGATGCCGCAGCCCTTCAGAGCGGAGAGCATCTGCTGAAAGCGCTCAAACTGCAGCTTTGTAAAGGCAACGTCCTCCGGCGCGGTGGAATCCGCCACGGGGAAGTGGGTAAAGGCGCCCTCGATCAGCAGGGAGGGCATCCCCGCCACCTCCCTGATCTCGTCCAGCGTCTTTTCGCTGTCGTAGGCAAAGAAGCCGAGGCGGGACATTCCGGTATCCAGCTTCAGATGAATGCGAAGGCGGCGGCCCGTCCCTTCCAGCCGCTCATTCAGCCGGCGGGCGTATTCAAGGCTGTGTACCTCCTGACGGAGGTTCATCCCCGCCAGATCCTGCGCGTAAAAAGGCGGCGTATAGCCGAGAATCAGCACGGGGCCGCGGATACCGCCGCGGCGGAGCTGGAGCGCCTCCTCGATGTTGGAAACCGCCAGATACTCCGCGCCAAGCTCGTTTAAGTGGCGGCTCACCGGCACAGCCCCGTGGCCGTAGGCGTCGGCCTTGACCACGCCGAGGAAGCGGCACGAAGAGGGCAGCTTGCTCCGAAGCTGCCGGTAGTTGAAGTCCAGATTGTCCAGCGAAATATCCGCCCAGGTTCTCTTTAAGTAGTCCATATCGTTTACGTCCGTTATTTCAAAGTAAAGTCTGAAATCAGTAATTTCAGGATACGCTGATCATTATAGCACACTTCCGCACAAATTGGTACTCCGTTTTCATACCAGGTATCCACAACCAGCTTTTTTTCGTCAAAATCCTTCTCGTAGGTAACGCGGTAGCGCTCCTCCTCCTGACCCGCCGAGGCAATATACTCCCTTATCCAGCAGTCGACCGCAAGCGCGGGCGCCGCCGCCGGTATGACGTTTCCTCCGGCCATCAGTCCGAAGTCCAGCGCCATGCCGTCGTAGGTAATCTTCCCCCCGGCATCCGTGACCGTGGCGGTAATTCCCGCCAGCGTTTCCGGCTCCGTCAGAGTCAGGCGCAGGATACTGTCGGCATCGGCGTCACAGTCCATGCAGAAGGAGGCCACGGTCTCGCCGAAATCCGCACGCACCTCCGCGCGGAAGGTGCAGCCTCCCGCCCGGACCAGCGCCGCGCGGAACTCAATCGCGGGAGAGAGCGTCTGGCTTTCCGTGCCGCAGGCGGTGAAAAGAACACATATACATAATAGAATCTGGATTGCTGCAAACCGGCGCAAGGGACCACTTCCCTATCTTAATAGTCGCGGCAGCTCCTCCAGTATGTCCGTTGGCAGCAGGCCGTACTCCCCCAGCCGCCGTGCGCAACGGTCGCCGGCGGCTCCGTGGAGCCATGCTCCGGCCGCCGCCGCCTGTACGGGCCGCAGTCCCTGCCCCAGCAGGGAGACGATGATGCCGGCAAGGACGTCTCCGCTCCCGCCGGTTGCCATGCCGGGGTTGCCCGTGCAGTTGACATAACATCCTTCCGGCCCATAAATGACGGTTCGGTGTCCCTTCAGCAGGATCGTCGCACCGGTCGTCTGAGAAAGCTCACGGGCTGCCTGCACCCGACTTCTTCCCTCCAGCGTTCCGCCGAGACGTCGGAATTCGCCGTCGTGGGGCGTCAGGATCACCGGATAAGCCGCGCCGCGCAGTACATCTATATGTCCCTGCAGCACATTTATGCCATCGGCGTCCACAACAACCGGGCAGGCAGCGTGCTCCAGCACCGCCCTGACGACTTCAAACGTCTCCCCGCTGCTGCCCATGCCGCAGCCGATCAGGCAGGCATCGCTTGTCTCCAGCCGGCGCAGAATCTCCGGAATCGCCTCCGCAGAGAACCTGCCCTCCCGGGCAGGAAGGGGAAAGACCACCGGTTCGTCCAGCTTCGCCGCAATGATGGGATAAACCGTCTCCGGCGCGCCGAGGTAGACCAGTCCCGCTCCCGTGCGCAGCGCGCCTCTGGCCGCCAACGCCGGCGCGCCGGTATAGCCCACCGCGCCGCACAGAAGCAGCACCCTGCCGAAGTCGCCCTTGTGCGCGTTCCGCTTTCTCTCCGGCAGCCAGCGCCGCAGAAGTCCGGCCGTGACTCTGCGCGGCCGAACCGAAACAATCGCCATGGTTCTCCCCTCCTTCTTGCTTTTATTATATGCTTCCCCGAAAAATAGTCAAGAATTTTACGGATGCGCTTGCATATTCCCGTTTTGTGTGTTAAAATCATGTCACAATAACCGCAAAAGGCATTGACCGGGCCGCCGGCTGTGATTCTCGGCCACAGAGAGGACGGATCGCTGAAAACGTCCGCCGCAGCGCAGCGCAGGCTTTCTCCCGTGAGCTTCCGGCTGAACGCATCCGCAACTAGGCCTGGACGGGTCGCTCCGTTAACGGCAGGAGTGCGCTGTGTCGGCAGCGAATTGCGGGTGGTACCGCGGAAGCATGGTCTTTCGTCCCCAGTTGGACGAAGGATTTTTTATTTTATTATAGTATTTTTAGTAAGGAGACAGGATATGAGAGAACAACTCGAACAGATCAAAACGCAGACGCTGGCGGACATCCATGCCGCCCACGACAACGCGTCTCTGGACGCCGTCCGTGTCCGCGTGCTTGGCAAAAAGGGCGAGCTGACCGCGCTGTTAAAGCAGATGGGCAAGCTCTCCGCCGAGGAGC
Source organism: uncultured bacterium (assembly GCA_905215665.1). Classification (GTDB taxonomy): domain Bacteria; phylum Bacillota; class Clostridia; order Oscillospirales; family Oscillospiraceae; genus JAZOXB01. Next base: position 13,680 of record CAJMQR010000010.1, read on the forward strand.
GCCCCGTCATGGGCCAGCTTGCCAACGGCGTGCGCGCCGCGCTGGAGGAGGCGCTGGAGCAGCGCAAAGCCGAGCTTCAGGCCGCCGCGCTGGAAGAAAAGCTGGCCGCTGAAGCCGTCGACGTGACCATCCCCGGCAGGGAGATCGAAATGGGACATCAGCATCCCATGAACAAAGTCCTGCAGGAGGTCAAGGAGATCTTTATCGGCATGGGCTATCAGATCGTCGACGGGCCGGAGGTCGAGGAGGCCGCCTACAATTTCACCCGCCTGAACATCGAGGAGGGGCACCCCTCCCGCGACCGCTCCGACACCTTCTACTTTGACGACGGCGACCGGGTGCTGCTGCGCACGCAGACCAGCCCGATGCAGATCCGCGTCATGGAAAACCAGAAGCCTCCCATCCGCATCCTCGCGCCCGGCCGCGTGTTCCGCAAGGATGAGGCCGACGCCACGCACTCCCCCATGTTCCACCAGATTGAGGGACTGGTCGTAGACGAGGGCATCACCATGGGCGACCTCAAGGGCGCACTGGAAACGCTCATCAAGCGGTTGTACGGCGAAGATGCCGTCGTGCGCTTCCGTCCGCACCACTTCCCCTTCACCGAGCCGAGCTGTGAGGTTGACATGCAGTGCTTCAAATGCCGCGGCACCGGCGAGGTCGCAGGACAGGCCTGCTCGACCTGCCACGGCGAGGGCTGGATCGAGCTGCTGGGTGCGGGCATGGTGCATCCGAAGGTCCTCGAGGGCTGCGGAATCGACTCGAAAAAGTATTCCGGCTTTGCCTTCGGCATCGGTCTGGAGCGCATGGCCATGGGGCGCCTGCGCTTTAACGACCTCCGTCTGATCTTCGACAACGATATCCGTTTCCTTTCCCAATTCTAAGGAGGTGCAGCAATGAAACTGAACAGAAAATGGCTCAACGAGGAATTTGTTGACCTCTCCCATGTCTCCGACAAGGAATTCGTCGAAACCATGACCGTCGCCGGTCAGAAGGTGGAAACCTACGAGCGTATGGATGCCGAAATCCGGAACGTGGTCGTCGGCAGAGTCGTCTCCATCGTCCGCCACACCAATTCCGACCATATGTGGGTCTGCCAGGTGGACGTCGGAAAGGACACGCCCGTGCAGATCGTCACCGGCGCGCAGAACGTGCAGGAGGGCGACCTTGTTCCGGTCGCGCAGCACAATTCCTGGCTGCCCGGCGGCGTGCATATCACCAAGGGCAAGCTGCGCGGAGAAGTCTCCAACGGGATGCTCTGCTCCCTGAAGGAGCTGGGCCTGACGCTCAACGACTTCCCCTATGCCATCGAGGACGGCATCTGGATCCTGCAGGAGGACTGCAAGCCCGGCGATGACATCAACAAGGTCATCGGCAACGACGACACCGTTGTGGACTTTGAAATCACGAACAACCGCCCCGACTGCTATTCCGTTCTCGGTCTTGCGCGCGAGGCGGCGGCGGCCTTCAATCTGCCCATGAAGCACCACGAGCCGGTTGTCCGCGGCGGCGCGCAGGGCAATCTGAGCGAGCTTCTGGATGTGGAGGTCCCCGCGGAAAAGCTGTGCCGCCGCTACACGGCCCGCATGGTGCGCAATGTCAAAATCGCGCCCTCTCCCAAGTGGCTGCGCCAGCGGCTGCGCGCCAACGGCGTGCGCCCCATCAACAACATCGTGGATATCACGAACTACGTCATGCTGGAATACGGCCAGCCGATGCACGCCTTCGACTACCGCTATGTCGGCTCCGGCCGGATCGTCGTCCGCGAAAGCGTCGAGGGCGAGACGCTGACGACGCTGGACGGCACCGTCCGCAGGCTGACCCCCGGGATGCTGGTCATTGCGGACGGCGAGAAGCCCATCGGGCTTGCCGGCATCATGGGCGGTGAAAACAGCGAGATTGTGGCGGACACCGCGGACGTCGTCTTTGAGTCCGCAAACTTCGACGGCACCTCCATCCGTCAGACCGCGCTGGCGCTCGGTATGCGCACGGAGGCCTCCGGAAAGTTTGAAAAGAATATCGATCCCCTGCTGACCGTCCCCGCCGTCAACCGTGCCTGCGAGCTGGTCGAGCTGCTGGGTGCCGGCGAAGTGCTTGACGGCATGATAGACGTTCTCAACGATATCCCCCAGCCCCGCACCGTCACGCTGGAACCGGAGCGCATCAACGCTCTGCTCGGCACGGACATCTCCGAGGCGGATATGGTCGAATACCTGCGCCGGCTGGAAATTCCGGTGGAAGGCCGCGAAATTCGGATTCCCTCCTGGCGCCCCGATCTGGTCATGACCGCCGACATCGCGGAGGAGGTCGGCCGTCTCTACGGCTACAACAATATTCCCACCACCGCGTTCCGCAGCGCCACCGCCGAGGGCGGCTATACCGGCATGATGGTGCTGGAAAACACGGCCGGTTCCCTGTGCCGCAGTCTCGGTTACAGCGAGATTCTCACCTATTCCTTCGTCTCCCCGGCGGTCTTTGACCTGATCCGCCTGCCGGCGGATTCCCCGCTGCGCAGCACCCTGCGCATCCAGAATCCGCTCGGAGAGGACGCCTCCATCATGCGCACGGTTGCGCTTCCCTCCATGCTGTCGGTTCTGGCGCGCAACAACGCCTACCATAACAGCGCCGTCAAGCTCTATGAGCTGGCGAAGGTCTACCTGCCGAGGGAGGGCCAGATGCTTCCCGATGAGCCGAAGCATCTCGTCCTCGGTACCTACGGCGAAGGCGAGGACTTCTTCAAGCTCAAGGGCGAAATCGAAGCGATCCTCCGCGGGATGAACGTCCGGCCGGCGGAGTACACCGCCGTGAAGGATCATCCCAGCTACCATCCCGGCCGCTGTGCCCGCCTTACCATCGACGGGCAGGACGTCGGCATCTTCGGCCAGGTGCATCCGCTGGTTGCGAAGAACTACGGCATCGACGCCGAAATCTACGCCGCCGAGCTGGACTTCACCGCGCTGTCCGCGCTGGAGCTTCCGGAAAAAACCTATGTCCCGCTGCCCAAATATCCCGCCGTCTCCCGCGACATCGCTGTCGTCTGCGACGAGGCGCTGACCGTCGCGGCTCTGGAGAGCTGCATCCGCAAAGCCGGCGGCAAGCTGCTGCGTCAGGTGCGCCTGTTCGACATCTACCGCGGCAAGGGCATTGCGGAGGGAAAGAAGAGCCTCGCCTTCAGCCTGACACTCCGCGCGGACGACCGCACGCTCACCGATGCGGACTCCGACGGTGTAATTTCCGCCGTTCTTTCCCGTCTCGACGCCGAGCTGGGCGCAAAGCTGCGCTGATTCGTAATAAGACGCCGGCTTTCGGGAATGATACGCATATATGGCCGAATATTTCCAAATTGTTCATGTTTTTTGCTTTACTTTGCCTTCGAATTGGTATATGATAAAGAAAAGGTGTAAAGGAGGCGGACGTTTTGGATCACAACACCATAAAATTCACCGTGCCGGCAGACAACTCCGAGGAAATGAAGCAGACACTGACTGCTGTCTACCGTTCTCTGACGGAGAAGGGCTACAACCCCATCAACCAGATCGTCGGCTATCTTCTCTCCGAAGACCCGACCTATATCACGAATCACAATAACGCTCGCAGCCTCATCTGCAAGCTCGACCGCGACGAACTCCTGCAGGAGCTGGTCCGGCATTACCTGTTTGACTGATCCACTGGCAAAGGGGGCTTCCGCGGAACGGAAGCCCCCTTTTTTCACGCACTCCCTCAAAAAAACCGTTTCGTAATCTCCCAAAACAACATCCAACTTCCCCGCAAAGCACAAGATACGGGCCTTTTGTAACACGGAAACTCAAATTATTTACAAGATATGGCAATTTTCAAAAAGATGTTGACAATTTGATTTCCATGTGTTACAATTTGGTTACATTTTATTGGAGGTATTTATGTCCGAAAAAAATGAAGTCCTGACCTACAAGGGCCATCCCCTGATGCGGAAGGACAATCTGATTTACTATGGTTCCATGGCAGACGAATACATCGTCATGCTTCAGATTCTGGAATCCAAAAAGCTCGAGGATCTCGAGCTTGCAACAAAGGTCTCCGTTCAGCTCCAGCGGACCGATCCGGCTGTGAAGGCGCGTGACCGCGTTGTGAAGAAAAGTGAGAAAGACGGCTTTTACACGGCGTTGGATGTTGGCTGTGTATGGCTGGAACGGGCGCTGAACAGCGCAAAATAATCCGCAATGTTTTTGGGAGGTTACAAAATGAAACGGTTCTATCGGGTTCTCATGATCCTTGCCATCATGGTCACCGCGATCATCGCTCTGGCCATCACCGCAAATGCCGCTGATATGAAAACCGGCATCGGCATCGTCGAAGCAAACGGCGGCCTGCGCCTCCGCGACGGTGCCTCCACCGACTGTGATATCATCACGACCGCATATAACGGCGAAAGCGTCGTCATCATCAGCAAGGAGGGCGACTGGTATCTGGTCAACTACAACCTTCAGACCGGTTACATGCACGGCGATTATCTTTATGTCAAGGAGCGCGAGAACATCGAGCTTGGCTACGGTTCCATCGATTACTCCCTCGTGAATATCCGCAGCGGCCCGTCCACCGGTTACAGTCTCGTTGATCAGGCCGGTTACGGCGAGAAGGTTTTCATCTTCGGTTTTAACTGCGGCTGGTACAAGGTGAAGTACAACGGTCAGATCGGCTATATCCGCAGCGACCTTGTCTCCCTGCTTGAAAAGCCCTACTGCAATTACGGCGGCAGCGGCTCCGGCAGCAGTTCCTCCGGCAGCTCGTCCTATGAGTCCTCGAGCATCGGCCAGCAGATTGCTACATATGCACAGAAGTTCGTCGGCTATCCCTATGTTTACGGCGGTACTTCTCCCTCCGGCTTTGACTGCTCCGGTTTTGTGCAGTACATCTACCGTCAGTTCGGTTACAGCATCAACCGTACCGCAACCGCTCAGCTCAGCAACGGTTACTCCGTCTCCTATGACAATCTCCGTCCGGGCGATCTGGTCTTCTTCGGCTACGGTTCCTCCGCTTCCCACGTCGGTATGTACATCGGCAACGGACAGATCGTCCATGCTCAGAACTCCTCTACCGGCGTCGTCATCACCAGCCTTTCAGATAGTTGGTACGCAAGCCGCTACATCGGCGCCCGCCGTATCGCGGAGTAAACAAACTGCAACCACCGGCAACCGGATAAACCGGCTGCCGGTGGCTTTTTATAAAGAAAACAGCGCAGGAACTCCTGCGCTGTTTTCCTGCGGATTCTTTCCGTTCAATCCAGGCGCTCCGCAGCGTTTTTCAGGGCGGAATAGATCCAGCCGAAAAAGACCTCAGGGTCGGCCTTTTCTGCGAACACACAGTTCGGCTTTTCCGAAACCAAATTCTCCCTGCGGTCAACTACGGTCCGTCCGTAGGCCACGCCGCCGGAGATATCCACATGACAGACCAGTTCCTCTTTCTGCGTGATGCACTCCGGGTGCAGCAGATAGCACAGCGCCAGCGCGTCATGCAGGGGCGAAGCCTGCTTCTTTGCAAGTGCGGGATCCCGCAAAGCATAGCCGGCAATCCGTTCGGCAATTACATTGGCCACAAACTCCGCCTGCGGCGTTCCGAGCGCACGCAGTTTTCCGGCCTGCTCTGCGGTAATGGAAGCACTATGGGTCGCGTCCAACGGGATGACAGACAGCTTGCAGCCGCTTTGCATCACGATCTCCGCAGCTTCGGGGTCTGCCCAGATGTTGAACTCTGCGGCGGCGCTTTCATTGCAGATACGGTCTCCGCCGCCCATCAGGACAATCTCGCGCAGTTTTCCCGCAAAGGCGGGCTCCGCACGCATCGCCGTGGCTATG
>CAJMQR010000011.1 GCA_905215665.1 uncultured bacterium
ACCTGCTCGCGGAAAGCGGCAACCTCTTTTTCACCGTAGTCCGTGCGTCCCTGCTCCAGATAACCGACAGGGATGTAATTCTCATAGCCGAGATTCTTACCAATTTGATTGCGGATCCGGATCAGCTCGTCCCAAATTTCCTCCAGGCGCGGCTCATTGTCCTGATAGAACTTGGAATACGCCCTGACCGCCGCGCGGCGCACCTCGCGGTCGGGATTCTCAAAATACTTCTGCACGCCGTAGAGGTTCAGGGTCTTGCCGTCAAAGGGAATCTCCGCCGTGGCCATGATTTTCTGGTATTCGTTGGTCAGGCGGCTCTCGCGCTGGCGCAGGGGGATATTCTCCTCGCAGAAGAGCTTCTTCTGAAGATCGATGCCCACAAAAAGCTGCTTGCCGAATTCCTTTTCCAGCTCCGGGCGGAAACGGCTGCCTGCGACGGCTTCGTTGAAGGCAACATCCGCCTGCTCCAGCAGGGGGCCGGCTTCGTCGAGATATTCCACTTCTTTTTCGTAGAATTCGTCGCGGGTGTCGAGCGTGTTGCGGACATAGGCAAGCGTGCATTGGGTGTTCAGCTCGCGGTGTGCCCTATCACGCTGCAAAAAGATCGCGCGAAGCTCCTCATAGCTTCCGGCGTTCTCAACCGCGGCTTTCCATTCTGCAAGCTGCTTTTTTAGCTGGTCGAGATCGGGACGCCTGTATTCCAGCGTTGAAAACTTGAAGTCCTCCATCGTGTTTCCCCTTTCAAATTAATTCAAAATGACGCAGTGCCTTATAGATTCCATCTTTCTCCGCATCATCTGTGACATAATCGGCAGCCGCTTTGGCCTGCGCGGTCGCATTGCCCATGGCCACGCCGATGCCCGCCGCCTTCAGCATAGACACGTCGTTTTCGGAATCCCCGAAGGCCATGGAATCCTGCGGGTCAATGCCGTAGCGCTTCAGAATATCATACATGGCATTTTCCTTGCCGCCGTCCAGAGAGATGATGTCGTGTCCCTGCTCGAACCACTGGGTCGCGCGGCTGTGCGGCGCAAGGCGAAGCGGCTCGGCCATTTCCTCCCGCGGGAGGAAAAGCACAATCTTGTAGACCGGCCGGCGGAGCATTTCCCGCAGATCGCCCGCAGGCGGCGGGGCCGTATGAAGCGCATGCATGGCCTGCAAAAAGGGCTCCGACGGATGGTTGATGCAGGTCTTTTCCGCACTGACCATCCAGAAGGTGCAGCCTTTTTTCTCCGCCCAATTCAGCAGGCTTTCGGCATCCCGCGGATCGATGGGCTTCCCGTAGATCAGGTTTCCGGCAGCGTCGTAGGCATCCTGCCCGTTGTTGGTCAGATAGCCGTCAAATTGCAGGCCGTCGAGCAGATGCTCACTTGCGATCTCAAATTTTGAGCGGCCGGTAGCCACAAAAAGCAGGATGCCTCTGCTGCGCAGCTTTTCCAGCGCCTGCTTGACGGAAGCGCCGTAAACCTTGGTTTTCAGCGGCACGAGCGTGCCGTCGATGTCGAAAAAGATTGCCTTTGTCATTTCTCCGGTTTTCCTCACAGCGCCAGTATTTCGATTTTGTCCTCCGGTGCCGTCAGCTTGATCTGAGAAATGGGGTTGTCAAAGCTGTCGATGATCCGTTCGGCGATGCCGTCTTCAATGTCCTTTTGAATGGTACGGCGCAGATTCCGCGCACCGTAGGTGATGGAATAGGAATTCTTCACCAGATAATCGATCACGCTGTCTTCCCACATCAGACCGATGCCGCGCTCCTGCAGCGCATCCTTCAGCTCATGGAGCATGATATCCGCGATGCCGCGGAAGTTCTCCTCCGTCAGGCGGTTGAAGCAGATGACCTCGTCAACGCGGTTGATAAACTCGGGGCGCAGGAACTCGGACAGCGCCTTCATCGCCTTTTCCTTGGTCTGTTCGGAGACGCTGCGTCCGAAACCGACGGAGCCGTCGCGGCGGTCGGAACCGGCATTGGAGGTCATGACGATCACGGTGTTTTCAAAATTGACGACACGGCCCTGCGCGTCCGTGATGCGGCCGTCGTCAAGAATCTGCAACAGAACGTTCAGCACGTCCGGATGCGCCTTTTCCAGCTCGTCAAAGAGAATGACGGAATAGGGCTTGCGGCGAATTTTTTCCGTGAGCTGCCCCGCCTCGTCGTAGCCGACGTAGCCGGGGGGCGAGCCGATCAGTTTGGAAACGGAATGGCGCTCCATGTATTCCGACATATCCAGACGGACAAGAGAATCCACGGAGTCAAACAGATCGTCCGCGAGGCACTTGACCAGTTCGGTCTTTCCGACGCCGGTGGACCCGACGAAAATGAAGGACACCGGGTGCTTTTTGACGGAAATGCCCACGCGGTTACGGCGGATGGCGGCGGCGACCGCGGCGACCGCCTCGTCCTGCCCCACGATGCGCTTTTTCAGCCGTTCCTCCAAGCTGCGAAGCTGCTCATATTCCTGCGCACGGATTTTGCTGGCAGGAATCTTCGTCCACAGCTCGATAATGCGCGCAAGATTCTCCATGGTCAGCACGGGCGCCGGCTTTGCCTCCAGCTCCGCTATTTCGGAGTCCAGGCGGCATACATGGCTGCGCAGTGTGGCAAGCCGCTCAAAATTTTCCTGTTCCGTATCCTCGGTGAGCATTTTGATCTCAAGCTGATAGTCGTCGCGTTCCTTACGCTTTTCGGCCAGATCGGAAATCTGCCGGCTGTGCAGATTCAGGTCGGAGCAGGCCTCGTCCAACAGATCGATGGCCTTGTCCGGCAGGAAACGGTCGGTGATATAGCGTTCGGAGAGGATGACCGCCTGCCGTGCGATCTCCGCGGGAATCTGTACCCCGTGGAAAAGCTCATAATAGTGTGAAACGCCCCGCAAAATGGCGGTAGCCTCTTCTATACTCGGCTCCGTCACGGTCACAGGCTGGAAACGCCGTTCCAGCGCGGCATCCTTTTCGATATACTTGCGGTACTCGGCAAAGGTCGTCGCGCCTATCACCTGAATCTCCCCGCGGGAAAGCGCCGGCTTGAGGATATTCGCTGCGCTCATGGAGCCTTCCGCGTCGCCTGCGCCCACCAGATTATGCACCTCGTCAATCACGAGGATGATATTCCCGCAGGCTTTGATTTCGGAGATCAGGCTCTTCATGCGGCCCTCAAACTGGCCGCGGAATTGCGTCCCCGCAACGAGGGAGGTCAGGTCAAGGAGATAGACCTCCTTGTCGCGCAGCTTAAAGGGAACATCTCCCGCCACGATACGCTGGGCAAGTCCCTCCGCAATGGCCGTCTTGCCGACGCCCGGCTCACCGATCAGGCAGGGGTTATTCTTCTGGCGGCGGTTGAGAATCTGCACCACGCGCTCTGTCTCCACCTCGCGGCCAACAATCCTGTCCAGCTCGTTGTTTCTTGCCTTTGCAGTCAAATTCTGACAGTAGGTGTCGAGGAATTTCCGCTTTTTGGACTGCGGCTTTTCGCTCTTTCCCTGTTTTTCCTTCGGCTCCTCCTTGGGGGCAACCTCGTTCTGCCCGCCAAACAGACGATTCATATGCGGAAAGGTGGCCGTGCGGCTGCCGATGTCGTCCTCGTCGTCCTCCTCCGGCTGCATCATGGACATCATTTCTCCGTTGAGCGTGTCCAGATCCTCGTCGGTGATGCCCATGCGCTCTACGATCTCATCAACCTGTTTGATTCCCATTTCCTTGGCGCATTTGAGGCACAGTCCCTCGTTTGTGGTCTTTCCGTTCTCGACCTTCGTTATAAAAATCACAGCCAGATTCTTTTTGCATCTGCTGCACAATGTCGGTTTCATGGCTTCACTCCTTTACTCCGCAAGTATATCACGCCTGCGGCAAAAAACCTATCGCAAAAAATTGGTCACGGAATATACAGCCTCGCTTCTCCCGTGCCGGCCAGAATTGCCGTTCCGTCCCTGCGGACGAAAGCTCTCAGCGCGCCGTTGCTGTCTCCGCTGCTCTGAAGCTCCAGCTTCAGATTGTAAACGCTGAACTTCCCGGCAGACAGCAGCGCAACATAGTCGCCCGCCGCGCTGAGATGCAACGGCGCTTCCTCCACGGAACGTGATGCCAAAACGCTGCCGTCCGCCGCGAGAAGCACCAGCTGATAGCGGCTGCCTGTCTGATAGCGGTCAAGCGCCAGTGCAACATAGCCGTTGCCGCCGAAGGCATATCCCGTCAGGTCGCAACCGTCGAGCGAGTATTGCCCCAGCAGTTCTCCCCCGGTATTGAAAAACGACACACTCCGGCTGCCGATGGCGCAGGCGGTAGTTCCGTTCAAAAATCTCAAATCATAGATCGTCTGCCCTCCGAGAGACAGCTCCGCGCCCTCTTCCTCGGAGTCCGTCCGGTAAAGCTTGACGGAGGAGGAAAAAGCGATCTGCTCCTGCCCCAGCGCCGCAACGGCGAGGTAACTTCCGTCAGGCGACAGTGCGCAGGCGTTGAGATAGCTTGTCTTGGAAGTGCGTCGGTAGAGAAGCGACCCCTTGGCGTCAAAGACCTCGGCAACCGCGCGAGCCTCCTCCGACGAGGACAGAAGCGCAATGCTTCCGTTTTCCGCGATGTCCGCATCAAAAATTTGCCCCTTTGCCGTGCCGGAGCAGAGCAGCTTGCCGTTCAGATTCATCACGCCATAAAAGCTGCCTCCGATGTCGTACATCAAAAGCGCATCCTGCGTTCCTTCCAGTGCCGGAGAGGAAAGTTCCGCCTGCTGCTTTCCGAGCGTCTCTCCGTCCTCCGAAAACAGCGTCACGCCGCTGCGGGACGCAATGGCAAGACCGTCGCCCGCGAGCGCGTAGCCGGTGACGCCGTAGCTTTCAAAGGAAACGCTGCCGTAGTTTTCCCCGTTTTTCCCCATGTAGCGGAGGGAACGCAGAAAGCCGTCCAGAAGCGTTGTCTGAGACATCAGATACCACAGCAGAAGCGCGAGGACAAGCAGAACAATCCCGGCGAAAATCAACCAGCGCCGCGGACGCCTCCGTTTTTCACCCTCCTCCGGGTCCGGAACCGGCCGGATAAAATCAGATGCGGAATCCCGCATGGAATTGCACCTCCCTGTCCTCATACCAGAGTTGCGTCATATACAGTCCTCCCGGCGGCGCGGTCGGTCCGGCAGCCGTCCGGTCGCCGGAGCGCAGAATCTCTCCGATTTCGTTGGGGTCGATCTTGCCCTCCGCTGCGTAGACGACCGTCCCGACCATGGCACGCGCCATATTATACAAAAAGCCGTCGGCGCAGACCCGCAGGAGAATCAGGCATCCCCTGCGCTCCACGTCAAAGTAATGCACCGTGCGAATCGTGGATTTTACCTCCGTCCCGACGGAACGCACGGCCGCAAAATCGTGCGTCCCGACAAACTGAGATGCCGCACACTGCAGGATTCTCTCGTCCAGATGCCGTGGATAAAACCACGCGCGGTTTACATAAAACGGATCCTTGATATGAGAATTAAAAATCTGATAGGTATACTCCTTCTTCGCGCAGGAGCCGATGGCGTTGAAATAATCCGGCATCTGCCGGGCTTCCGTCACGGCAATATCCGGCGGAAGCTGGCTGTTGATCGCATACGGCAGCCGGTCGCAGGGGATGCGTGCGTCCGTGCGGAAATTGGCAACATAGGTTCTGGCATGCACGCCCGCGTCCGTCCGGCCGCAGCCGGTCATATGCACCGCATGGCCCACGACGCGCGCGGCGGCCTCTTCCAGCGTCTGACCGACGGTACGCTCCGTTTTCTGTACCTGCCAGCCGTGGTAGGCCGAGCCGTCATAGCTCAGCGTCAGCGCGATGTTCCGCACGAGCAGTTCCCTCCTTCTTCAGAGCTTGAAGCAGCGCAGTGTAATCACGCCGCCAAGCAGCGCGGCACCCAGAAGCAGCGTGACAACGTCGCGCAGACGGTAATGCAGCTGCTTCATTTTTGTGCGGCCCTCGCCGCCGTGGTAGCAGCGGCACTCCATCGCGGTCGCCAGCTCATCGGCCCGCCGGAAGGCGCTGACAAACAGCGGCACAAGAATGGGCACCAGCGCTTTGGCACGGCGGAAGAGGTTCCCCGTCTCAAAATCTGCGCCGCGCGCCTTCTGCGCGGAAATAATCTTGTCCGTCTCCTCGATCAGCGTCGGGATAAAGCGCAGGGCGATGCTCATCATCATCGCCAGCTCATGCACCGGGAAGCGGATTTTTTTCAGCGGGCCGAGAAGGGATTCCAGTCCATCCGTCAGCGCAATGGGCGAGGTGGTATAGGTCAGCAGGAAGGTGCCCATGACCAGCATCATAATTCGCAGGACAAGAAACACCGCCTGAAGGATTCCCTCCCGCGTGATGCGGAAGATCCAGAACTGCACCAGCACCTGCCCGTCGGAATAAAAGAGGTTGATCAGTGCGGTGAAGATGATAATGATCAAAAGCGGCTTGAGGCCCCGGAACAGCGCCTTCGGGCGGATTCTGGAAAGGACAACGGCGGTGACCAGGAAGGCCAGCATCAGGCCGTAGGAGACCCACCACTTTGCCAGAAACAGCGTGACAATATAGAGAACCACCATCAGCAGCTTGGTACGCGGGTCCAGACGGTGCACAACCGTGCTGCCGGGAAAATACTGCCCGAGTGTGATATCCTTAAGCATCCGCGCCACCCCCTTTCAGAGAAAGGAGCTGGGAAAGCGCCTGCTGTACGGTGTACACCGACGTATCCACAGGCAGGCCCAATTCCCGCAGGCGGAGGAAAAGCTCCGTCACCTGCGGCACGGCGAGTCCGATACGGCGCAGGCGCTCCGCATGGGAGAAAATCTCCCTGGGCGGCGCGCACATCTCCACCGCTCCCTCGTTGAGCACGAGCAGGCGGTCGGCCATCCGCGCGGCGTCGTCCATGGAATGACTCACCATCAGCACGGTCGCGCCGGTGGTTCTGCGGTAGTTTTCGATATTCTCCAGAATTCCCGCACAGCCGGCGGGGTCCAACCCTGCCGTCGGCTCGTCAAAAATGACAACCTCCGGCTCCATGGCGATCACGCCCGCAATGGCAACACGGCGTTTCTGCCCGCCGGAAAGGTCAAAAGGCGATTTTTCCAGCAGTTCCTCCGGCACACCCGCAAACTGCGCCGCACGCAGAACGCGCCGGCGGATTTCGTCCTCCGGCAGTCCCATATTCTTCGGTCCGAAGGAAATATCCCGATAGACCGTTTCCTCAAAAAGCTGGTATTCCGGATACTGGAAGACCAGACCGACCCGGAAACGCGCGTCGCGGGTGGTCTTTTTATCCTTCCAGATGTCCTCTCCGTGAAGAAGCACCTGCCCCGACGTGGGCTTCAGCAGCCCGTTGAGGTGCTGGATCAGGGTGGATTTTCCGGAGCCCGTATGCCCGATAATTCCCAGGAACTCCCCTTTTTCCACCGAAAAGCTCAAATCTTTGATTGCGGTATGCTCAAAGGGGGTGCCGGTGCTGTAAATGTGGGTAAGGTTTCTTACCTCAATCGCTGCTGCCAAGTTTTCTTTCCTCCGATTCTTCGGGTCAGGCCTTTTCCCGGAAACACTCGAAAAGTGCCTGCGCACATTCCTCCGTGGAAAGCGCGTCGAGCGGCAGGCAGAAGCCCGCCCTGTTCAGATCGTAAAGCAGCTCCGTCGTTGCCGGTACGGTCAGGCCGGCAGACTTCAGCAGTTCAACCTGCGTAAAGACCTGCTTGGGTGTCCCGTCCGTGAGGATTCTGCCCTCGTCCATCACGATCACGCGCTGTGCGCGGATCGCCTCGGTCATATGGTGGGTAATCAGAACCACCGTGATGCCGCTTTCGCGGTTCAGCCGCTCTATTGTGGAGATAACTTCCTTCCTGCCCTGCGGGTCCAGCATGGCCGTCGGCTCGTCCAGCACGATGCATTCCGGACGCATGGCGATCACGCCCGCGATGGCGACGCGCTGCTTCTGTCCGCCGGAGAGCAGATGCGGCGCATGGCTGCGGTATTCGTACATCCCAACCAGCTTCAGCGCCTCGTCCACGCGGCTGCGGATCTCCTCGGAGGGAACCCCGAGATTCTCCGGCGCAAAGGCGACGTCCTCCTCGACCACGTTGGCCACCATCTGGTTGTCCGGATTCTGAAAGACCATGCCCACCGTCCGGCGGATCTCAAGCAGCAGGCTTTCGTCCTTTGTGTCCATGCCAAACACCGTGACGCTTCCGCCCTCCGGCAGAAGAATCGCATTCATGTGCTTGGCCAGTGTGGATTTCCCGCAGCCGTTTCGTCCCAGAACCGCCACAAAGCTCCCTCGCGCAATGTCCAGCGATAGGCCGGAAAACACGGGGATAGGCGTTTCCCCCGTCTGGGAGGGATAGGAAAAGCTTAAATCCTTTGCAATGATTGCTTCACTCATGAGATTACCTTTATTTCTTTGAAGTCCAGCGTCCGGTCGCCCCGCAGGGCAGAACGAGTCCGGAATCCGTCACGGGAAGCCCCAGCTCATCCGATTCGGTATGCCCGCCGAAGCGCGGCGTAATGAGCGTATCCAGCAGGCAGGTCAGCACCGAGGGCGCCAGCCCCGTGGTATAGGAATTAAGAATAAAAAACAGGGGCTTGTCCGACAGAACGCCGGAAACCAGCTTTACAAAAGGATACAGATCCTTTTCCAGCTTCCAAATCTCTCCCGAGGGGCCGCGGCCGTAGGAGGGCGGGTCCATGATGACCGCATCATAGCGGCGGCCGCGCCTGATCTCGCGCTCGACAAACTTGGCGCAGTCGTCCACGATCCAGCGGATCGGCGCCTCGCCCAGGCCGGAGGTGGCGGCGTTTTCCTTTGCCCACGCGACCATTCCCTTCGCGGCGTCCACATGGCACACGGACGCTCCCGCTGCGGCAGCCGCCAGCGTGGCACCGCCGGTGTAAGCGAAGAGGTTGAGCACGCTGACCGGCCGTCCCGCCGCGCGGATCGCCGCGTCGATAAAGTCCCAGTTCTCCGCCTGCTCCGGAAAAACGCCGGTGTGCTTAAAATTCATCGGCTTGACGTTAAAGGTCAGCTCGCGGTAATGGATCTGCCAGCGCTCCGGCAGACGGTTGCGCGACCACTGGCCGCCGCCGCTGTTGGAGCGGGCGTATTTCGCGTCGTATTCTCTCCAGCGGCGGTCGTTTCTGGGGGTAAACCAGATCACCTGGGGGTCGGGGCGAACCAGAATATAGCTGCCCCAACGCTCCAGCTTCTCTCCGTCCGAGGTGTCAAGCACCTCATAGTCTTTCCATTTTTCCGCTTTCCACATGTGGACTCCGCTCCTGCTTGCGATTTAATGCCACGGAAGGCCAGGCCAGCCGCCCCAGGACGGCTCCGTAGGCTCCGTCGGCTCCGTGGGAAGCGTGGGAACCGTGGGCTTCGTATTTTCCTCCGTGTGGAGCTTGCACACGGCGTCCTCGTCCTTCTCGTTGTAGACGAAATCCGCGTCCTTGTTGACCTTCCAGTCTTCGTTATAGATCAGCTTGCCGACTTCCTCAATGGTATTTCCCTCAGCCAGATAGCAGTACTCATTGGCAATTTTGCCGCTTTCCTTGCAGATCTTCACGAGCGTGTGGCAGGTGCATTTTGCCTTTGGCGCGTCGTCGTAGAACAGGCGCAGCGTTGTGACGCGGTTTGAGCCGTTGCGCACGTCTTTTTCGCAGGCCACATCCGCAAGCAGGCCGCAGTCCTCGCAGACCTTATAGCTGCCGACGCCGTCCGGCTGATAGAAGGAAGCGTATTCCAAATTCTCGTGCAGGGGCTGCATGACCTTCTTCCACATCACGACGGCGGGGTTCGTGTAAGAGCCGCTCAGGATAACCTGTTCCGGTTCATCATAACCACACCAGACCACAGCCGTGTAATAGGGCGTGTAGCCCGCAAACCAGCGATCCTGGTTGGAGGAGGTGGTGCCGGTCTTGCCGGCCACGCTCATGTTGCTCATACTCGCTGCGCTGCCGGTACCGTAGCTCGCGGCATTCTGCAGCATATAATTGATATAGAAGCTCGCCTTCTCGCCGATGGCGGTGTGGCTCTCCTGCGTGTTGTCCAGAATAAGCTCTCCGTTCTGGTTGACGACCTTGGTGTACAGTCTCGCCTCTCGGAATACGCCGTTATTGGGGAAGGTTGCAAACGCCTGCGCCATCTCCCGCACGGACACGCCGTGGGTCTGCTGGCCCAGCGCCAGCGGCGCCAGCGCAATGTCGGTGTAGTTCTTTCCGCCGATGGTCTCCTCCTCGACAAGAGACGTAATTCCCATCTTCTCGGTCAGGAATTTATAGCTGTTCATGACCCCCAGATCATTCAGGGTCTTGACGGAAATGGTGTTCAGGGAGCTGCTCAGGCCGCGCATGATGTTGCACAGGCCGCTGTAGGTTCTCGAATCGTTGAGGGGCCAGTTCCGGTCGTCGTACAGGGAGGAATCCTCGTAGACGCTGGCCGGAGTGATGATCCCCGCTTCCAGCGCGGGCGCATAGACCGAAATGGGCTTGAAGGAGGAGCCGGTGGGCAGCAGGCTCATGGTCGCACGGTTGTGAATCAGGCTGCCTTCCTTTTCTCCCACGCCGCCGGACATCGCGACAATATCGCCCGTAGCGTTGTCAATCAGGATGAGCGCAGACTGGAGCTGCTGCATACTGACCGTCTTGGGCACGTTATCCAGATTCTCGTACACGCGATCCACAATTGCCTGCGCGCGCGGATCATAATTGCAGTAGATCTTGTAGCCGCCGGTCATCAGCTTCATGGCGGCAGCCTTCTCGCTGTAACCGTATTTTTCGCACAGATCCTTCAGCACGTCGTTATAAACGGCGTCAACATAGTAGGAATAATAGTGACTGTCGCTGACGGTGTAGTTCGGCGTCTCACAGTTCGGGCAGTAATAAACGCCGTCCTCCCCTTTCGTGTAATCCTCCTTGGTGCCCTCAAAGCCGCACTCGCTGCAGACATAGGTTGCCTCGTCGTAGGTGCCGTTGTGGAAGAACATTTCCTCGCTGGTCACAGCATCGTATTCCTCCTCGGTCTCGATGTAACCCTGTTTGTACATCTCCTGCAGGATCGTAAGCTGACGCTTGCGGTTGTTCTTCTCGCTGATATAGGGGTCGTAGAGGGAGGGATTGTTGGTAATGCCGATCAGGCTGGCACATTCGGCAGTGGAGAGCTCCGATACGTCCTTTCCGAAGTAGACGCGCGCCGCGCTCTGCACGCCGTAGCAGCCCTCGCCGAGATAAATCGTGTTGAGATACCACTCCATGATCTCGTTCTTGGTATACATCTTTTCGGCGGCCAGCGCGCAGAAGATCTCCTGAACCTTTCGGTTGACCGTCACATCGTCCTCGTGGGTCAGGTTCTTGATCAACTGCTGCGTGATCGTGGAGGCACCGTAGGAGGAATCGCCGCCGGCAAAATTGGCAATGGCGGAAAGCGTTCGCAGCCAGTCCACGCCGTTATGCTCACGGAAGCGTTTATCCTCGATGGCGATGGTCGCGTTTACCATATCCACAGGAATCTTGTCATAGGAGACCCAGACGCGGTTTTCGGTCGTCTGAAGCTGCTGCAGCTCCCGTTCCTCCCCCGTCTCGGGGTCAATATAATAAATGAAAGAAGTCTGCGCCAGGGAAACGTTGTCCAGTTCCAGAGAATCCGCCGCCGCTTCTGCCGCGGGGATCACGTCCGTCTTCAGGTAGTCCTTCAGCTTCATCGCAAAAATGGAGCCGGCCACCGCACAGACCAGCAGAAACGTTCCGAAAGCCGCGAGCACAAAAAGCACCAGCTTCCCCAGCACGGCCAGCACGACACGGCCGATCCGCCACGCGATATGCAGCTTCTTTTCCTGATCGAATTCCTGTTTTTCCTTCTTTGCCATCTGTTACCTCCGTTTATCTAAAACGTCGCCCGCGCAGCGCTGCGGCAGGCATACCTGTCCAGTTTACTTTTATTTAACTATTATAACACGTCTGTCAATCTCCGGGGGCTTTATTTTTGCTAAAATCTTATTTTCGGGTTAAACTACCGGAGGGTGGATTTCGGATGTTTCGCAGATTATTGAGCTTTCTGCTGCCTGCGCTGATGATCTGGTATTTTTGTGCGGTTTCCTACGCCGCAGCCCCGCCGGAGTACTATCTCGTCGGCCTGGATGGATACGTCGCCGTGGTAACGCAGGAAGGTCTTGTATACTGCGTGACGGACACGCCACTGTCTGCCCTGCCGCCCGCAGATCAGGAAACAATCCACAGGGGCTTTCCCTGTGCGGACAGAGCCGCGCTCGACCGGGCGCTGGAAAATTTTTGTTCCTGACCCGCTTGCAACTTTTTTCTCTTGATTTTCCGGAGGGATGCCGTTACAATAGAGGCAGAAAGATCGCAAAGGAGGTCCTTCCGTGGATCAGGAATATGACGTCATTTCCATCACCGACGAGGACGGCGTCGAATATGAGCTGGAGATTCTCTCCACCGTGACCTATCGGGGCGCCGAATATCTGGCGCTCACTCCCGCCGACGCGCCGGAGGATGCAGAGGAAGTGGAGGTCAGCATTCTCAAGTCCGTCACGGAGGACGGCGAGCCGCTTCTGGTCGCCGTTGAGGACGAGGAGGAGCTGGAGGCCGTCTACGGACTGCTGATGGACTCGCTCTACGAGGACGAAGAAGAGCCTCTGTCCTAAAGGACGCTTGCCATACTGTAAAGGTTCCCTGCGGGGTACGTGATAGCTCCCTTTAAACCCACATCATATCTCAGGGATGTCGGACTTCTGTCTCGGATTGCAGGCCTCCCGTCCCGGCTTTGACCGAGGATGGACGTTGGAAGCAGCTAAGATACAGAGAGACAACCCACCTGCCGTTTCGTGCAGGTTATAATTGGAGTTACACGGCCTTCGCGGGGGTTTTTACTGCCGGTTTTTTTCATTATCTCGGATTGCTTCACGGGCTGCATGAAAAATCTGTGAACAATCCGAAACTTTTTTTGTCATTTTTCCCGTTGCCCCTTGAAAGGCGGCGGTTTTCACGTTATAATGACTGGTGCTATATTCCCGGGCGTACCGCCCGGTGATCACCCACGAATGAGAGGTTATAATTATGAGTGCTTCCCGTGAAAGAAAGAAGCGTATTGCTTCCGAGCAGCCCGCCGCCGGACAACCCGCCGCAAAAAAGAAGCTGTCCGAGGGTCTGCTTCTTGCCGTTGCAGTGTTTCTTGTTCTGGCCATTGTTTTCGGCAGCATTGCGATCTACCGCGTCTACTGGCGTCATGCCACCGTCCTGACGGTTGGCGAGCACGAGGTTTCCACGGTCGAATTCAACTTTTTCTTCAACAGCGCGGTCAACGAGCTGGTAAATACTTACGGTTCCTATCTCTCCCTGCTGGGAATGGATCCCTCCGTCCCGCTGACGCAGCAGAACGCCCCCGGCACACAGGAGGACGCCGAGCCGCAGACCTGGGCCGCCTATCTGGCCGACAGCGCCAAGACCACTGCCGTCAATTATTACACTGTCTGCGACGCGGCTGCCGAGGCCGGCTTTGCCCTCTCGCAGGAACAGCTCGATGAGATTGAGAGCCAGATCTCCTCTATCTCCACCTATGCCACCCTCTATGGCACGAATGCGGATCAATACATTGAGAATATGTACGGCAGCGGCTGCGATCTGGACGGCTACCGCGATTTCCTGACGCTCTCCTATACCTATTCCGCTTACATCAGCTCTCTGGAATATACGGATGAGGAGATTGCGGCGCGCTACGACAAGGATCCTACCGAATTTGACTCTGTCAGCTTTGAGCTGTATACCGCAAGCGCCTCCAATTACGCCGGCAAAAATGACGACGGCACAGCTGCCGAGATCACGGATGAGGATCGCGCAGCCGCCAAGGCCGCCGCGGACACCATGACCGCGAATTTCATCCACAACAGCAAGGTTGTGGACTATACCGAGCAGTCCAAGGCTTCCGTCACCAGCTCCATCGGCGAAGAAGCCGCGAACTGGCTCTTTGACGCCTCCACCGCCGAAGGCAGCGTCAAGCAGTTTGAAACGGAGAACACCTATTACGTCGTGCGCTTCGGCTCCCGTACCGACAATGACTACCAGACTGTCAACGCCATGCAGATCTATATCAAGAACGATACGGAGGAAGTCGAGGAAGGCGAGCAGACCGCAGCGGAACGTCTGGCCGCCGTACTTGAGTCTCTGGAAAAGGACTCCTCCGAGGAGAACTTCCAGTCTCTGATCACCTCCTATTCCGACAATACCAACAGCAGCACCTACACGCGCGCCGCGCACAAGAGCGTCAGCAATCAGGAAGTCAACGAGTGGCTCTTTGACGGCAAGCGTACCGAGGGCGAATACAAGACCTTTGAGACCTCCGAGGGAGCCTATGTTGTGCTGTTCCAAAGCTATGACAAGACCTATAAGGACCTTCTCGTCAGCAACACCCTGACGAACGAATGGTTTGAGGCACTCACCGGCGACGTCGCCTACACCTATAACGCCGATAATGCCATGCACTGCCATGTGGATTTCGCCGTCGGCGAGGTCTACAACCTCAGCAGCAACGGCTAAACTGCGTATCATCTAAAATGGGCGCTGTTCTCAGCGCCCATTTTTTACGGAGGAAGGGAACAATGCAGGATTTTCTGATCCGCGAGGAAATGATGTTCGGCCCGCAGGCCGTGCAGAAGCTGCAGAGCAAACACGTCATCGTTTTCGGCATCGGCGGCGTGGGAAGCTATGCCGTCGAAGCGCTGGCCCGCGCCGGGGTGGGCGCGCTGACACTGGTGGACAACGACACCGTGGGGCTCTCCAATCTCAACCGCCAGCTCTGCGCCCTGCGTTCGACCATAGGGCAATACAAGTCCGATGTGATGGCGGCGCGCGTGCTCGATATCAATCCCGACTGTGCCGTCCGTTCCCTGCCTCTGCTCTACAATGAGGAAAACAAGGCGGCCTTCTTTGACCGGAAATACGATTATATCATCGACGCCATTGATCTCGTCTCCTGCAAATTGAGCCTGATCCAGAACGCAAAAGCGCTGGGGCTGCCGATCATCAGCGCCATGGGGACGGGCAATAAGCTCGATCCCACGCAGTTTCGCATTACGGATCTCTCCGAAACCAGCGGCTGCCATCTGGCGCGCATCATGCGGCGCGAGCTGAAGGCGCGCGGTATCCTGCACCACACGGTTCTGTACAGTCAGGAGCCGCCGCAGAAACCAATGGAATTGGAGCCGCCTCCTCCCGGACGTCGTGCGGTTCCTGCCTCCGTGTCCTGGACGCCCTCCTGCGCCGGACTGATGCTGGCAGGGTATGTCGTACAGGAACTCATCCGGCATGAATAAACTGCGCCCCCGGCGGAAACACTTCCGTCGGGGGCGTTTTTCGCCCATGGAGGCGCGTTATGAGAGAGTTTTTCAGCCGGAAGCCAAAACTGGGCGCGGCAGTCAGCGGCGCGCTGGCAGGTCTGGTCAACGGTCTGTTCGGCGCGGGCGGTGGAATGCTTCTGCTGCCGCTGCTGTCCCGCATGAATGGGCTGGAAGCGCACGAGGCTTTCGCGTGCAGCGTTTGCATCATTCTGCCGCTGTCGCTGGTGTCCGTCGCCGTCTATTTTCTGCAGGGAGGGCTGGATGTGATGCAGGCGCTTCCCTATCTGGCCGGCGGCGCGGCGGGCGGCGTAATCGCCGGGCTGCTGCTCAAGAGGATCTCCGCGGCCTGGCTGCACC
Source organism: uncultured bacterium (assembly GCA_905215665.1). Lineage (GTDB taxonomy): Bacteria > Bacillota > Clostridia > Oscillospirales > Oscillospiraceae > JAZOXB01. The sequence continues at coordinate 15,675 of CAJMQR010000011.1, forward strand.
GGGCGCTGGGTCTGCTGATCGTCTGGGGCGGATTGCGCCTGCTGCTGCGGTGAAGGGCTGGCTGCTTCCGGCGCTGGCCGGTCTGGTCTGCGGCGTTCTGTCCGGTCTCGGCATCGGCGGCGGCACGCTGCTGATGGTTTGGATGACTGCCGTCTGCGGCATGGAGCAGCGGCTTGCGCAGGGAATCAATCTGCTGTACTTTCTCCCTACCGCCGTCTGCGCTCTGATTTTTCACATCAAAAACCGTCTGATCCGCTGGAATATCGTCCTGCCTGCTGCAATTGCAGGCGCAGCGACCGCGGTACTGACCGCATGGCTCGCCATGCGACTGGACACCGGCCTGCTGCGCAAGCTTTTCGGCGGGTTTCTTCTGCTTGTGGGAGTGCGAGAGCTGTTCGGCCGCTATCCGCGCGACAAAAAGGACAAATAGCCCTCCAAAATCAGAGAGGCCGCTACCGCATCGACGGTGTTTTTGCGTTTTTTCCCGTGATAGTTGCAGTCGCTGAGAATCTGATGCGCTTCTACCGTCGTCCGGCGCTCGTCCCAGAGGACAACCTCCATCCCGCATTCCGCCTCGACCCGTCCGGCAAATTCCCGGTACAGCGCGGCGCGCGGCCCCTCCGTGCCGTCCATATTGCGCGGGAAGCCCATGACAAGGCGCTGCGCTCCGGTCTGCTTTACCAGACGGGCAATCTCCTGCACGGTCTTATCCGGATTGCGGCTGTGAATGACCGTGGTCTGTCCCACGATCATGCCCATGGCGTCGGAGACGGCAATGCCCGTTCGGGCGTCTCCGTAATCGATTGCAAGAACTCTCATCTTTTCCTCCCCTATTTCCTGCGCAAGCTCCGGGCGCGCTGCTTTGCACCGTCCGAAATACGCCGCGAATCGCACATCTTTGAAATCGTCTTATTGTGCGTAAATGGATCCAGCCGGTCGGATTCCAGCAGCGCGAAGGTCAGCTCCCCATGCTGCACCGCAAGCTCCGCCAGAATCCACGCTCTTGCCATGTTTACATAATATTTATCGCTTTCGAGCGACGCCACCGTCTCCGCCGTCCATGCGGCATACTCAGGCGTCAGGAAATAATCCAGCAGGACAATGAGCGCAAAGCGCGCTTCAAATTCCTCCGGACTCTGCAGCAGCGGCGTGATGAATTCCCGTACGCGCGGCAGCTCCGTTTTTTTGAACCGGTAGGTCGGCACGACGCTGTCCGTCAGCGCCCAGCAGTCGATTTTCGGAAGGTATGCCCGCGTGCGTTCCAGCTTTTCCTCCAGCTCCGCTTTCGCACCCGCCGTCACCATGCCCTCAAGCATGATCTCTTCGTAGCTTCCCTGCCCGGGTTCGGACAGAAACGCCCGCCAGTCGCCGCGGCAAATCTCCTTTGCGATTTCCCGCAACACGGGCAGCCGCACGCCGAGGATCGGATACCGCGTCGCGCAGATTCTTCTGCTGAACTCCGCATACTCCCCCGGCTCCGCCAGTTCCGTCAGCCGGCGGTAAATCCTTTCTCTCATTTTGTTTTTCTCCTGTTTTTTCTTCATTATATCGAAAAAAACAAGAAAAATAAAGAAAAAAATGATTGACCTTGTATCTTCCATATGATAGAATAGCTTTACCTGTGAAAAAGGGGTCTTTTTTTGTGCGCCCTTTTTCGCCTGCGGATGACGCCCGTGGTAGTTTCGGCGTCTTCTAAATCTTTGATAGCCGCCGGTATACAGGGAGGCAAAAATTTAAGGAGGTGCCGACAATGCGAGTAAAAATCACTCTGAGATGCAACGAATGCAAGCAAAGAAACTACAACACAATGAAGAACAAGAAGAACGACCCGGACCGTCTCGAAATGAAGAAGTATTGCAGGTTCTGCAGAAAGCATACCGTTCATACCGAGACAAAGTGATGAAAGGGTGAAAACAATGGCAGAAACGAACAAAAAACCGAATTTCTTCGTCCGCACCGGGAAGCGTTTTTCCAAATGGTTCCGTGAGATGAAGAGCGAGCTGAAGAAGGTCGTATGGCCCTCCGGCAAGCAGCTTCTGAACAACACGATCATCGTTCTTGTCGCCGTTCTGATTGTCGGTGTGATTGTATGCCTCTTCGACTTCGTCGCCGGACTTGGCATTGACCTGCTCGGCAAGCTGTTCTGATCGCCATGGCAGAAGGTGCAAAGTGGTATGTTGTGCATACCTACTCCGGCTATGAAAACACGGTAAAGGCAACCATCGAAAAGACGGTTGAAACCCGCCAGCTTCAGGACATCATCCATCAGGTCTCCATTCCGATGGAAACCGTCACCGAGATCACGGACAACGGCCCGAAGACCTACGACCGTAAGGTCTTTCCCGGCTATGTGCTGATCAAAATGGTCATGACGGACGAGGCCTGGTACATTGTCAAGAACGTCCGCGGCGTTACCGGTTTCGTCAGTTCCGGTACAAAGCCCACTCCCCTGACGGAAGATGAAGTCTATCAGCTTGGCGTTGAAAAGCGCGAGATCGTCGTCGGCTATCAGGTCGGCGATACCGTCCGCATTACGGACGGCCCGTTGACCGGATTCAACGGCCTTGTCGAGATGCTCGACATCGAAAAGAACAAAGTCCGCGTGACCGTCTCCATGTTCGGCCGCGAAACCCCCGTCGAGCTGGAGCTCGATCAGGTTGAGGCAATCGCCGACTGATCCGGCAGCAAACGTGGGAGGGGTTCTCCCCGCCAGAAATACGCTTCTGCGTATTACCACATTCTATTTGGAGGTGCTTATCATGGCACAGAAAGTTACTGGTTATATCAAACTTCAGATTCCGGCCGCAAAGGCCACCGCTTCGCCCCCTGTCGGCCCCGCACTCGGCCAGCACGGCGTCAATATTGCACAGTTCATCAAGGAATTCAACGAGCGCACCAAGGATCAGGCCGGTTTTAAGATTCCGGTCGTCATCACCGTCTACGCAGACCGCAGTTTCTCCTTCGTAACAAAGACTCCTCCGACCCCCACCCTCATCCTCAAGACCATCGGTCAGGAAAAGGGCTCCGGCGTTCCCAACAAGAACAAGGTCGGCACCATCACCACTGCGCAGGTTCGCGAGATTGCTGAAAGAAAAATGCCCGACCTCACCGCCGCCACCATCGAGGCTGCCATGAGTCAGGTTGCAGGCACCTGCCGCAGCATGGGCATCGTTGTTGTCGACTGATTCAGTCGATGTCGAGGCATCAGGCTTTCCCTGCCTGACCTCACACATGTGGGAGGATTATTCCGCATTACCACTTTAAGGAGGAAAAAACAGTGTTTAGAGGTAAAAAATATAAAGACAGCGCGAAGCAGATCGACCGCTCCGTGCAGTATGAAGTTTCCGACGCGCTGGCGCTGGTCGTAAAGACCGCCCCGGCAAAGTTCGACGAGACCGTCGAAATCCACATCAAGCTGGGCGTTGACTCCCGTCACGCCGATCAGCAGGTCCGCGGCGCCATCGTCCTGCCCAACGGCACCGGCAAAACCCGCAAGGTTCTTGTCTTCGCCAAGGATGCGAAGGTGGACGAGGCCAAAGAGGCCGGCGCTGACTATGTCGGCGGCATGGAGCTGGTGGAAAAGATCACCAAGGAAAACTGGTTCGACTTTGACGTCGTCGTTGCTTCCCCCGATATGATGGGTATTGTCGGCCGTCTTGGTAAGGTCCTCGGCCCGAAGGGTCTGATGCCCTCCCCCAAGGCCGGTACCGTCACCCCGAACGTTGCCGCTGCCGTCAAGGAGATCAAAGCCGGTAAGATCGAGTACCGTCTGGACAAGACCAACATCATTCACTGCCCCATCG